>DYKK01000157.1 GCA_020722625.1 Anaeromyxobacter dehalogenans | reverse complement strand
GGACCGGTCGTCCGGAACCGCGTGGACCAGGGCGACCCACACCGCCCGCATCCCGGGGTCCTCGACCTCGCGGACCACGGGGGTCGGGCGGCTCGCGGACCTCCGGTACAGGATGTGTCTGGGGGGGTCTCCAGGCCGGTAGTCACGCACCCCGAAGAACTCGACCCCGCGCCCCGCCACGGGGCGGTGCTCGTCCTCGCCTGCGGCCGCAAGGTCCGCGGCCCGCGGCCCGAGGTCGTGAACGGCCGGATGCACCCGGATGGTCACCTCGGCCGGGGTCACGACCGACTTGCGGAAGAACGAGAACGGGAAGGAGGTGGACAGGACCATCCCACGCAGGACGTGGTCGCCGCGCCGGGCGAACGTGACCCGACACGTGGCGGAGGCCGTCACCCCCGGCCCCACCTGGAGAAAGCGCGCAGGCTCGACCGTGACCTCCCGGGACCCGAACCACGGCCAGGCCTCGACGGAGTAGGCCGCGAATCGCCTCCGGCGGCTCGCGACCGTCAGGACCAGGGGCACGGCCTCGCGCGCCGGGACCCGCATGAACCGGATGGGCCGGCAGTCGAGGCGCCGGAGGTTGGCCTCGGACAGGATCCCACTCAGGAGGATCAGCGAGAGGGACAGACTGAAGACCAGGTAGATGAGGTTGTTCCCCGTGTTGACCGCGGCCACGCCCAGGCCGATGGACACGAGGACCACGACCTTGCCCTCGCGGGTGAACGAGAGTTTCCGGGGGAAGAAGGACGAGCGCCAGATGAAGTCGCTCAGGTGGCCCATACCCCAATGCCGGTCACTGATAGATCAACTTTCCATGATCACCGATGAGACCTTTCAACATCGACCCTGGAGCCGCGACCTCCGAGTCGCGGCCGGCACCAGGAGGAGCGCGGCTCGGAGGCCGCGCATCCGGCGCGAGTAGAACTCGCGCCTCCAGGTCATGCATTTTCGAACACGAGCATTACAACCACTGATTCCCTTCCCGGACCGGCATTGGCCCATGCCCGCGTTCTCAGTCGCCGGGGACCGGGGTCCGGGCCGCGATCTCGGTCAGCACGGCCTCGGCCTGGTCGCGGGCCGTCCGGCCGGACACCCCCGCCCCCCGGACCATGACCCGGTGGGCGCACACCGGGACCAGCATCTCGCGCACGTCGTCGGGCAGGCAGAAGTCCCGGCCCCGCACGGCCGCGAGCGCGCGGGAGGCCGCGACGAGGCTCACCGCCCCGCGCGTCGAGACCCCCGATTCGAGGGACGGATGCGCCCGCGACAGGGCCACGAGTTCCAGGGCATAGTCCATCACGGCGTCGCGGACCGCGACCGACTCGGCCTCCCTCTGCGCGGCGACCACGGCCCCGGGGTCGGCCACGGTGGGGACGAGGTCGTCCACCTTGTCCGCGAAGCCCGCGCTCGCCATGACCCGGCGCTCCACGTCCGGGTCCGGATACCCGATGGTCAGGCGGACCAGGAACCGGTCCATCTGGGACTCCGGGAGGGGGTACGTCCCGTGGTGCTCGAACGGGTTCTGGGTCGCGATGACCAAAAACGGCTCCGGCAACGGGCGGCTCACGTCGTCCGTCGAGACCTGGCGGTCGCTCATGGCCTCGAGCAGCGCGCTCTGGGTGCGGGGGCTCGCCCGGTTGACCTCGTCCGCGAGGACCACGTTCGCGAAGACGGGACCCGGGTGGAAATCGAAGCGCTCGCGCGAGGCGGAATAGACCATCAGGCCCGTGATGTCCGACGGGAGGAGGTCCGAGGTGAACTGGACGCGGCGGAACACCCCACCGATGGCCCGGGCCAGGGCCCGGGCGAGCACGGTCTTGCCCGCGCCCGGCACGTCCTCGAGCAGGACGTGCCCGCGGGCCAGGAGGGCCACGACCGCGAACTCGACGACCCGGGGCTTTCCGAGGAAGACCCGGCCCACGGCCTGCGTGATCTGCGCCGCCAGCGCGGCCGCACCTGGCTTCGATGGGTCCGGGGTCGCCGTCACGTCCGTCACTCCTCGGTCGCGCGTTCCACGAAGTCTTCGATGAGCCGCCGGACCTTGGACCCGCACTCCGCGACCGGCAGGAAGCCGCAATCACCGAGGTCCTCGACCGAGAGGCGGTCCGGGGCCTGGGCCTTCAAGGATCGGTAGGGTTCCAGGACGGAGTCCGGCAGCCGGGACGCCGGCAGGACGAAGAGGACCGGTCCGGGGAACTCCGCCGGGGAGTACCGGACCTCGGGTCGCGACAGCGCGGCCCCGGTCTGACCGCACGCGAGCACGTCCCATGCGACCCCCAGGAGGTTCCACGGCCTGTCGGCCTTCCCCGCCAGGGCCGGGGCCAGGACCCGGGCGATGTCCCGGTTCAGCACCTCCGGGCGAAAGGCCGCCTGGTGCGCAACCAGGTCGTCCGCCGCGGACTTGAACGGCTCCCGCAGTCTTGCGAGCACCGCCTCGTCCAGCGCGTTCACCGCCCCGGGGAGCGGTCCCCCAATGGCCACGACCCCGGCCACGGCCTCCGGTTCGAGCGTGGACAGCCACAGGGCCGCCGTGGCCCCGAGCCCCTGCGACACGACGACCGCGCGCGTGTGTCCCATCGCGGCCAGGAGCGCCCGGAAGGTCGCGGGTCGCACCAGCCGGACGGCCCCGCCCTGCGTGTCGCCCGCAGGCTCCACCAGCACGACGAGCGCATCGTCCGCGAGGTCGGACAGGATCGGAACGATCCACGTGAAGTCCATCCCGGGTCCGCCGGGCAGCACCACCACGAGCGGCCCCTTCTTCCCGTATGCCAGGGCGCGGCCACCCTCGACCGTGACCTCCCGCCCCCCCTTGGGGACCTCGACGCGAGGGGCGGTGCGGGCCTTCTCGCTACCCTTGGAGGGGTCCCGGAAGGTGAGCAGCCACAGGGCCGTCTGCGCGGCCTTGACCACCTCCTCCTCGCGCGCCTTCAGGAGCGGACGCAGAACGTCCGGCGCGTCCGGCCCCCCGACGAACCCGAGGACCTTCGCGGCCTGGGCCGCCACGGCCGGTTTCTCGTACTGCACCATCCGGGTCGCGAGCGCGGCGAGGTCGGGCGCGCCCAGGTGCCACGCCACCTCCAGGGCCCGGATGCGCACCTCGTCGGCAGGGTCCTCCTCGGCGGAGGCCAGGACCGCCGCCGAGTCGTCCGGGTCCTGGCGGCGTTCCAGGATGTCGAGCGCCCTCAGGCGAAGCCCCTGGTCGTCCTCCCGCAAGGCGTCGTGGAGGATGTCCCGGACCGCCTCGGCGGGATATCGCCCCAGCAGGTCCAGGAGGACGGCCCTCGCCACCTGGCCGCCGCCCTTCTCGTAGCGGCGCCTCAACTCGGCCAGGGCCGCGTCGTTCTGATGGTGTTCCAAATATCTCACAACGAATAACCTGACCCCCTCCGAGGGGTGGTCGAGCAGAGGCAGAACCGCTTCCATGGCGGGCGTCCCGATGGCGATCAGGCATCGGGACACGCCCTCGGAAGGGGTCCGGGACGTGCGGACTGCGAACAGAAGGCCCGCGAGCCCCGCGGAACCCGCCGACTGGATCAGGTCACAGGCGAGGTCGTGGTCCGGGGGACGGTCGAGGGCCACGATCAGGGTGGGGATCGAGTCCACCCCCGCGAGGGTCGCCACGGCCCGCAGGAGGTCCGCGCGCAGGCGGCCGTCCACCCGGGCCTCGTCGTGATAGGCCCGGACCAGGCATCGCTCCGACCAGGGCGGGGCCGCGTCCACCACCATCGCGATCGCCTCCCGGCGGCGTCCGTCGGGTCCCGCGAGCACGAGGCGGCACGCCTCCTCGGGGACGAGCGATTCGCGGGTCTGGCGGACGAGCGCGATCACCTGGTCCACGAGCCTCGCGGCCGTGGCGGACGACTCGGGGTCCCCGGCCCAGGCGAGGACCCCGGCCACCGCCCCGCGCAGGGCCTCGCACCGAGGCAGCAGGGGATAGCGCTGGAGGACCTCGTCCAGCCACGCGGGGTGCTTTGCGTCCGCGAGGCGCGCGATGAAGCGGCAGCCGTCCTCGCCCCGGTCATGCACCAGGCCGAGCACCCGGGCCGCGAGGTCGGGGTCGCCCGGGGCCTGGTCCACGAGGCGCGCGAGGGCCTGTCCGTGGCGTTTCAGGAGGTCGGGACGCGCCTTCAGCAGGTCCACGGCGGCCTGGAGGTCGTCGCCCTGGGCCGTGGCCAGGGCCCGGATGGCCGCCTCGGGACGCGCGGGCGGCTTCGCGACCCCGGCCAGGGGCGCCACGACCCCGAGGGTCATCATCGTCCACGCGACTCTTTGGAGCGACAGGGCCATCGTGAGCCTCCCGCAAGCCCGCAACCCGGCCTGGATTGTAGGGACAGGCGCGGGGCCTTGTCAAAAGCCGTGCTGGACTCGCGCGCGGCCTCCTTTCCATGACCGTGCCTGCGAGCGGTCGCGCGTCGCGTACTGCGCCGGCCAGCAGGGGAGGTTCTGGAACATGAACGACTACCTCGGCGGCATCCCTGGCGAGGTCATCCAGCGCCTCGGCCAACCGCTCACAACGCCCGCGGCTCCGCCCGGTGCGGCCTTGACGCCCGGGCATCCGTGACTTCGTTTCGAGCATATGCTAGAATTTTATTGCAGGTCGCGGGTCCCGACGCGTGGGCGCGGGACCCTCTTGACCCCGTTTGAAATGGAGGAATGAAGATGCCGTGGGGAGATCGAACCGGACCGCAGGGACAGGGACCGATGACCGGCCGCGCCGCCGGACGATGCGCGGGATTCGATGTGCCCGGATACAGGAACCCGGTGGCTGGTCGGGGCTACGGGCGCGGATACGGCCGCAGTGTCGGCTGGGGCGGCGGTTTCAGAGGCCGGTTCGGCTGGGGCGGCCGCGGCGGCTGGGGTGGCGGTTGGGGCGCCCGGTGGGGCTACGGCGGCGGCTGGCCTGTCGGCAGCGGGGACGGCGCGCGCGTCGTCTCCAACCCGGACCAGGAACGCGAGGCCCTCCGCCAGGAGGTCGAGGCCCTCGATCGCGAGGTCGCACGCCTCCGAGCCCGGCTTGCCGAGCTGGATGGCGGGACCAAGAAGTAGCACCCCGCGACAGGAGGCTCCTAGCCCTGCGGGTCCGCCGCCTCCATCACCACCAGGCTCCCTTCCGGGAAACCGATGTGGGCGGCGATGACGGGGCACTTGGCCTGGAGCAGGAAGAACAACCGCCCGCCGGCGAGCGAGACCGCCTCGGGACCGCTCAGCGACTCGTAGTTCCCCTGTCCTTTGGCGATCACCAGGTCCGCTTCCCTGAAGCGCCGCCTGAAGTCCTCGGAGCAGTCGGGCAGCACGGTGCCCGGCGCGTCGGACCCGGAATCAACCACCTCCACCAGCGCCGAGAGCCCCGAGGCGTCGGCATCCTCGCGCGTGGCGTCGTTGAGCACTGCGGACCCGCGGACCGCGAACGTCACCTTGGAGGGACCGATCGCCTCGATCAGTAGCCGGTCCAGGACGACCTCCCCCGCGTTGTCGCCGATGTAGAGGATCCGCCGCGCGTCCTCCGCCGCACCCCGGAGCGCCTCGATGGCCCGCGTGTCCACGGGGGCGCTCCAGGAGGCATCGACGGCCCGGTCGAGGTCGTCGTCCCGGAAGGAGGCCTTCACGCCGAAGTCGATTGCGTTGCCGGCGATCGCGATGCGAACGGCCGACTCGAACCGTCCCGCGCCGCGTGCTTCCACCTGCCGGCGCAGGCCCGGGAGCCGTTCGAGCGCGAGCCGGGTGGCTCGTTCCTTGACCGAGCGGTACGGGTCCGTGTCCCCGACGGCCGCGCGGATGGTCCGGTGGATCACCTGCCCCATCTCCGGCGGCGGTCGCAGGAGGTCCATGCGGGACGCCTGTTCCAGCACGCCTCGCAGCACGGACTCGTACACGTCCTCCGGGGCGCCGATGAAGCGCATGGCGTCCAGGGTCTGCCTGAGGAAACACGGGATGCAGTCGAAGAAGGTCCGCACGCGTCACCTCGGCTGTTGGGGTCAGTGGAACAGGGTCCGATTGCACGCCTCGCAGGCGGCCCGAAGGGTGTCCGAAGCCCGCCTGGCGGAGGATTCGAGTTCCCACGGGATGCCCCCGGTCGTCCCCGGCTCTGATGGCATTGCAAGTACGACACCGGGTTCGCGTCGAGTTTCTTCGTAGTTCTCCATGAAACCGCCTCCATCGGCCCAATCGTCGGGCGGAATTGGTTGATACTAGCATTTGCCCAAAATACAATCGGCGCCGCTTCTGGGGCGGCCGCTTCGCTGCGGGCGCCATGGAGGGATCCGGATGGAACGATTGCTTGCGAAGCCCGTCGAGCCGGTGGTCGCCCGTAGCGGTCGGGCGCGACCGATCGCGTCAATCCACCATGAGCTTTGCATCGCGTGCGGGGCGTGCGAGACTGCGTGCCCGACCCGGGCGATCACGGTCACGACCACCGCGACCGTCCAGGGCTCTCGTTGCATCGGTTGCGCAGAGTGCGTGGATGTCTGCCCGGTGGAGGCGATCTCGATGATCGGCCCCGAGCAGGTTCCGGAGACGGCAGGATGAAGCGTCGACATACCTACGGACCGGTCCCGTCCCGTCGGCTCGGGCGTTCCCTGGGCGTGGACCTGATCCCCTACAAGACGTGCTCCTATGACTGTACCTACTGCCAGCTCGGGCGGACGACCGTCCACACGATGGAGCGGCGCGAGTGGGTGAACCAGGAGGAGGTCGTGGCGGACGTGGCCGCGCGGATCGCGGAAGGCGCCGCACCGGACTGGATCACCCTCGGCGGCTCGGGGGAGCCTACGCTGCACTCGGGGATCGGATACCTCGTGACAAGACTCCGAGAACTCGCCGTGGCCCCGGTCGCCGTCCTGACGAACGGGTCGCTGCTCTGGCGACCGGACGTCAGCGAGCAGGTCGTGCTGGCGGACCTCGTGATCCCCTCACTGGACGCCGGTGATCCCGAGAGGTTTCAGGCCGTCAACCGGCCGTGCGCGGGCATCGACTTCGATCGCATGGTCGAAGGCCTGCGTTCGTTCCGACGGATGTTCCACGGGCAGTACTGGCTCGAGGTGATGCTCGTGGGGGGCGTCACGGACGAGCCGGGCGCAGCCGCCCGCCTCGCAGACGTTGCGCGGTCCATCGGTGCGGACCGGATCCAGTTGAACACCGTGATACGCCCGCCCGCCGACCGGGGCACCAGGCCGCTCGCGCGCGAGTCCCTGGAGGCGCTCCTGCCGCTGTTCGGGCCGACGGCGGAGGTCATCGCCCCCCCCAGGGTGCCCACCGGGGCCGAGGCGACCGGCGCCGACTCGGCGGCCGTTCTCGACCTGGTCCGCCGCCGTCCGTGCGAGGTGGCCGACATCGCGGTCGGCCTGTCGCTCCACCCTGCCGAGGCATCGAAGCTCCTGGAACACCTGCTCGCGAGCGGGGACGTGGAGCGAATCGAGGTGGGCGGCAAGACGTTCTTCCGCGGTCGCTCCGATGCCCCACCCGAAGAGGGACGCCTGGCATGACGCTCGTCGACCTGCTGATCGATGCCGCGAACCGGCACGCGCGCGTCGTCGAGGTCCGTGTCGGTCCCTTCTTCTCCGTGGTCCGCTCGTCCGGCTGGTGAAGACGAAACGAGAGGAGGAGACATGCCGAAAACCGAACCGTTCGACCGGTACACGGAGACCTACGAGGGCTGGTTCGACGCCAACCGGTGGG
>DYKK01000156.1 GCA_020722625.1 Anaeromyxobacter dehalogenans | reverse complement strand
GTCGAGGACGAGGTCGGGACCCTGGTCCTGAGGCACGTGGAGGCCGGGGCGACGATGGACGGACTCGTGCGCGAGATCGGGTCCCGGTTCGAGGCGGCCGAAGCGGACATCCGCCGGGACGTCCGCGGGTTCCTGTCGGAGCTCGTGCGGAAGCGGATCCTGACCCGCGTGCCGCGCGCAGCCCATTGAGGGAGGAAGACCATGGCTTTGCGAGGAAACGCTGCAATCGTCCTGCTGGCCGGGATCCTCGTGGTCGCGACCGGGTGCCCGGGGGGAGGCGGTCCCTCGGTTGCCAACCATGACCAGGCGCCGGATCACGACCTGCCGGACGCGGACATCGCCCCGGACGGTTTCCCGGATGGGGCGGACGTGTCACCCGACGTCGCGGACGCCCCGGACGTCGCCGACGCGCCGGACCGGGCGGACGTCCCGGACGTCGCCGACCTCCCCGACGGCGCCGAGGTCCCCGATACCCCGGACGTGCCCCCGCCTCCGGCGCCCGTGCTCGCGTTCCACTTCTGGACCGCGTCCGGCGCCAAGGGCGAGGGCGAGCCGAGCGTCTCCCTGACCCTGGAGGACGAGCCTCCGGCGTACGCCGAGACGCCGGGATTCCAGGTGGACGTGGTGGTCAGGACCGAGAACCTCGAGGACGGCCGGGACGTGACCCTGGAGGTCGCGGGCCAGGTCGTCGCGACCCTGCCGGTGGTCGTGGACGCCGGGACCGGGCTGGGCGAGGTCGTGTTCCAGACCGTGACCCTGACGCACAACCCGGCCGGCTACGAGGTCGCGGTCCGGGCCGTCAACCTGGCGGGCCAGTCCGGGTCGGACGCCAAGACCGTGCAGGTGGACATCGGGACGTGCGGCGTGACGCTCCTCCCCGCGAACACGGCCTGTCTGCTCGACGACGCGGACCCGGACGCGCCCGGGGTGCAGGCGACGTTCACGGTCACGAACCCGGGTCGCACGTGCGACACCGCCACCCTCCGATACGCCGTCTCGGGCGGCGACGTGCAGGTCGTGGGTCCCGTGCCCCTGAACGAGACCGGCTCCGCCCGGTTCACCGTGACGCTCGCGGACGACCCGGCCCAGGCGGACGGCGTCGCCGTGAGCGTGTCCGCCGAGGTCGGGGACTCGGAAAGCCCGGACCGGGCGGGCGTGACCCCCGACATCGCCTACACGCTCGACCTGGTGGACCCGGTCCTGGCCCTGACGAAGCCGGACAAGGCGTCCTACACCCTCGCGGACGACAAGGACGGAGATCCTGCCAACGGGCTCACCCTGGACATCCAGGGGACCGCCGAAGGGATCGAACCCGGCTCGGCCGTGTCGCTGACATTGAACGACCATGCGCTGGCCGAGGTCGCGCCGGACGAGCAGGGGGCCTTCGCGTACGAGGACCTCCACCTGACAGAGGACGGAGCCTACACGGTCGCGGCCGCGGGCCGGGACGCCTGCGGGCGCGAGGGCCGGGCCCAGGCCTCGTTCCAGGCGAAGGTCTCGCTCGCCGCGTACGCGTTCGTGTTCCCGGCCCAGGGAGGGACCCTGCTCGCGAAGGACGACCAGAAGCCGGAGACGACATCGAAGTACGAGACGACCTTCCGGGTACAGGGCGCGGACGTGACCGCCGGGTCCACGCTGACCGTCCGGTGCCGCCGGGACGCCCTGGGCGCCGCGCCGGTGACCGTCGGGTCCGCGGTCATCCCCGAGGCCGACGGCGTCTTCGACATCCCCGTGACCCTCGACGTGCAGGTGTTGACCCAGAAGGTCCGCTGCCAGGTCCGGGACGACGCGCCGAACCCCGGCTCGTCCGGGGAGGTCGCGTTTGCCGTGGCCCTGCCCCCGCCGGTCCTCAAGGTCCTGGCGCCCGCCGCGGGCCAGTTCGTCGCCCAGGCCCAGGTCGCGGTCAAGGTGTTCGCCTCGGGCCTGGCCGGCGTGGTGCCCGTGGTGCAGGTCCGCGACGGGTCGGGGGGCGTGGTCATTGACTTCTTGTCCGGGCCCATCCAGGCCACGGGCCTGTCCTTCACGCTCCCGCTCGAGGTCGGGGGGGTTCCGATCCCCGACGGGGGATACACCCTCGTGGTCAACGCCACGGACCAGTACGGGAACGTGGCCTCCGACATCCCCGGAAACGTGACGCAGGTCCCCTTCACCCTGGACCGGACCGCCCCGGAGGTCGCCATCGTCCAGCCGGACCACGACACGATCGACCCGGCCCTCCACCCGGGCGACGTGGACGAGGACCCCGCCACCCCGGGACACCAGGTCACGGTCATCGTGGGGGTGCTGTCGGGAGGCGGGGAGGGAACCAAGGTCTGCCTGGCCGTGAACGACCAGCCGGACCGATGCGCGACCCAGGGGGGCGGCCCGGAGGTGGTCTTCACCGGCGTGACGCTGATCGCGGGACCCAACACGGTCCGCGCGTGGGCCGTGGATGCCGCGAAGAACCAGGGGGCGACGCAGGAGCGCACCCTGACCCTGGTCACGGATGCGCCCCGGGTGGTGATCGTCCAACCGGCCAAGGATGGGCCCGTGGCGGTGCTGCCCTTCGATTTGACGGTCGAGGTCACGGACTCGGCCTTGATCCCGCTCGAAGGGGTTCCGGTCACGCTGATCGTGAACGATGCGGAAGGCGAGACGAAGAACAGCGACCCCCAGGGGCGCGCGACGTTCCAGGTCTCGACCCTGTCCGAGACGGGCGACCGGTTCGTGGGCAAGGCCGTCACCGTCGGCGGCGAGGGATACTCGCTGCCTCGGACCCTGTATCTGAAGACGACCGTGCCCGCGCTCGCCTTCGTCGTCCCCCAGGACGGCGAGTTCCTCAATCTGGCGCACGAGGCGTGCGGCCCGGGCGTTCAGGACTGCGTGCTGGACGTGGTCCTCGACGCCCCGAACTTCGAGACCGGGTCCTCGGGGACCCTGACCGTGGCGTGCGGGACCGCGTCGCCGGCGACGCTCCCGGGCCTGGTGGAGGGTGCGCGAATGGTCTTTTCGGACGTGACCCTGACCGATCAGAAGACCTGCACCCTCGAGGCCGCGGCCACGGACATCGGAGGGCTCGAGGCGAGCGCCGGCCCCATCACGGTCACGGTGGACCGCGTCGCCCCCGACCTCTTCTTCGACCGGCCCACGCCCGGGACGAACTCGCTGACCACCATTGACGACGAGGACCCGGCGACCCCGGGGCTCCAGTACACGCTCGTCGTGAAGTATGCCGGGCTCGCGAAGGACCGTCCGATCACGGTCACCTACGGCCTGCTCGGCGAGACCCCGCAGGAAGTCTCCTTCCCCGCCCCGAAGAAGGCCCCGGACGGGGAGTACGTCAGCCTGATCGTGCCGGCCGTGACCCTGCCGAACGGGACGGTGGTCCTCGCGGCCTCCGCCTCGGACGCGGCGGGCAATCCCGCGACGACCCAGCGCGTGATCTCCGTCTGGGCCGACCAGCCGGTCGTCGGGATCTTCACGCCGGCCTTCGTGGACGACACGGAGTGCACCGCGTCCTCCGAGTGCCTGGACGCGGGGACTTGCGTGGAGGGCCGGTGCGCGACCGCGTGGGGGATCGGGTCGTTCCGCGGCCTCGGCGTGAGCCTGCTCGACGCCCCGGAGGGGACCGACAACGTGCGCATCTGCTCGAACAACGCCCCGGCGGGGGCCGCCCCGTGCGGGACCCTCGGGTATCGCGAGGTGGCGAGGGCCACGGTGAACCCGGGGGGAGGCGTGACGCAGGTCGCGCTCCAGGGCCTCTCGGACGGCTTCCACACCCTGATCGCGGAGGTCCGGGTGGCGGACGACCAGCCGTGGGTCTCGTCGCTCGACAACCCGGAGGCGACCCAGCGGGAGCGGTTCGTGTATCAGGACCTGGTGGCTCCGGCCGTCCAGTCGCTGGGGTCCCCGTCCGACACCGAGGCGCCGGAAGGGGTCCTGAACGCCGCGGAGCAAAAGGCCCCGGGCCGGGTCTATGAACTGGCGATCCAGGCGAGCGAGGCCGGCACGGCCACGGTCTTCGTGGGCGGGCTCCAGCAAGCGGTCGTGGACCCGTTCGGCGGCGGCGCGGTCGTGGACGTGACCCTGAACGAGGGGGCGAACCAGGTGTACGTGGTCGCCCGGGACGTGGCGGGCAACCAGAGCCCGGTCCCGCCGGCCGCGGGGGTGGTCTATTACTCGCCGGTCGTGGACACCGTGGCCCCGACGCTCGCCTTCCTGACCCCGGCCCTGGTCCGGTTCGGCGACAGCCGGGACGTGGTCCTGGAATCCGACGCGGTGGGTCGCACGGTCAGCGTCAGCGACTTCGGGACCCCGGTGGGGACCGGGGTGGTGGGGGGCGACCAGCGCGTCGTCATCCCGTTCGCCACGAATCCGATCCTGACCGAGGGGCCGCACGACCTGCACGCCGAGGTCACGGACGAGGCGGGGAACGGGGCGTCCGCGGACCTGTCCACGTTCGTGGACACGGTGGTTCCGGACGTGTTCCTGTCCGCGCCGGTCCCGGGGGCCGTCCTCCAGGACGCCGACGACGCGCAGCCCGCGGTGCCCGGCTTCCAGGTCGAGGTCGAGTTCGGCGGGATGAGCCTGGATTCCAACGCCTGGCGGGTGGACCTCGCGTCGAACTGCGACGCGGCCTTCGCCTTGTGCGACGAGCCGGTCCAGGTGGCGGGAGGGAGCATCACGAACCCGGGCGGGCTCGAACCCGCGCTGTTCGTCACGGTTCCGGCGGGGGCCACGCCGTACCACCTGTTCCTTGTGACCGTGGCGGACGACGTGGGCAACGAGGCGTCGCAGTCCGCGGGCGTCGAGATCCAGTTGCTGGAGTGCCAGGTCTCCCTGGGCGGGTTCACGCCGGGCGGCTATCTGAACAACACCCTGTGCCCGTCGCCCGGCGAGAACTGCGGAAGCGTCGATCGGACCCTGACCGTGTCCGTGACCCCGGCCTGCGGGTCCGTGGACGAGGTGCGCTTCTTCGTGAACGGCAGCCAGTCCCAGCAGAAGCCCTTCCAGAACAACCCCGAGACCCTGCAATACACGTTCGCGGACGGGACGGCCCCCTCGCTCGAGGCCCGCGTCTATGAGGGAGCGTCGTTGCGGGGGACTTCTGGCGCCTTGAGGGTGACGGTGGACCTGACGGATCCGACCGTGGCGTTCACGGCGCCGGCCGCGGGGTCCTCGAACCCCTGGGGCATCGCGGCGGACGAGGACGCGGTCACCCAGGGGCTCCAGAAGAGCCTGACCATGGAGGCGGACGACGCGAACCTCGTGGGCGGGAAGGTCACGGCCCTGGTCCATGCGCACGGGTCCGGGACGGACGCCCTGTCGCCGACCAACCTGACGATCCCGTACACGTTCGAGTCGCAACCCGCGACGCTGTCCTTCGACCGCGTGACCCTCGCGGACCAGACCGAGGGCACGGTGCGCGTGACCGTGCAGGACAAGGCCGGGAACAGCGCGGTGTCCGAGTTCACGGCCACGGTGGACCTCCTGCCCCCGGCCGCTCCCACCCTCCAGGTGACCGGGACCCACCCGAGGCGGCCGGCGGTCGGGATCCAGTGGGTCGCCCCGGGGGACAACGGGGACCAGTCCGGGACCTCGGCGGCGGCCTACGACATCCGGTACTCGACCCTGCCGATCGTGACCGCGGACGACTTCGAGACCGCGTGCCGCGTGACGGGACTCGCCTACACGGACCCGATCCCGGCGCCGGCCGTGCAGGGAACGACCCAGACGTTCACGATCGCGGGCCCGGACGTCCGGCCACCCGACGTGCAGGAGAACGGCAAGCCGTGCAAGTTCCAGACGGGGTCGAGCGGGTTTGCAGGATACTACGTGGCCATCCGCGCGACCGACGACGTGGGGAACGCCTCCCCTGTCGCGTCGGAGTCGGTGGCGAGCGTGGACCTGGCCCTGCGGGACGCGAGGTTCTCTGGGAGCGGCGCGCCGTGGAACGGGGCCGACTTCCAGCGCCGCGTCTATGGCATCGGGGACGTGAACGGCGACGGCCTCGGCGACGCGGCGGTGGGCGGCGGGACGTCCAACGCCTTCTGCATCCTGTACGGGCACGGGGCCGGGGACAACCGGGACGTGGACGACCTCGTCTTCACGGAGGGTGCGGGCAGCGACTACCTGTGCATCCAGGGACCCGCGAACAGCCGGACCGGGACCCCGGTGGTCGGGCTCGGGGACGTGAACGGAGACGGGGTGGACGACCTGGGCGTGGGCGAGGGCTCCGCCAACCCGGCTTACCCGTATGCGCTCCGCATCTATCTCGGCAAGGCGGGCGGAATCGGCACGACCCCGAACGTCTCGGTGACCGGGATGAGGTATGTCGCGATAGGGATCGCGGTGGCGGGCCAGGGCGACTTCGATGGGGACGGCGTGGCCGACATCCTGATCGGGTCTTCCCCGGACAACCAGGCCTTCCTGGTCCCGGGGGACGCGACGTGGACCGCGGCCTCGAATGGGACGATCGACCTGACGAACGCCGCCGACCGCGACGCGCACCGGGTCGTGACCTTCGCCCTGTCCGGGGCCCTCTCGACCACCCTTTACGGCGTGACCGTGGACTTCGTGAAGGACGTGGACCAGGACGGCTACGACGAGGCCGCAATCGTGGCCACGGCGGACCTGAACCCGAGTGCGATCCTGGTCACGCGGGGACGACCGGTATCGGGGGCCATGACCCTCACGGCCTCCCGGACGAACGACGGGAGCGGGGACGACGCAAACGTCGTGCGCCTCCAGCCCGATGTGGACGCGAAGGGCGGCCTCGGCCTCAGCACCCTGGACGGGGCGTGGGACCTGGACGGCGACGGGCGGGGCGATGTGCTCGCCGGCCACTATTATGAGATCCAGATGGGCACCACGAGCAAGGGCCAGTACGGGTTCTACGGGGGATACATGGCCTCGCATTTCGGCCAGGAGGTCCGGGTGGCCGCAGCCCCGACACCGGCCCAGGACGGCGTGATCTACCGAAACGAGAAGGGGTTCACGATCGGGGGATCCTACGACAAGTCTGTCGTGATCGGGAACTTCGATGACGACCCCTCGGCCGTGCCGAGCGCGGACCTCGCCTACGTCCTGTTCTCGACGACGTCCACGTACGGCAAGGTCTTCCTACGGCTGAACCTCGTGGACCCGCAGGGGGCCTTCGGCCAGGGCGCGTTCCCGTACCAGGCGCCCGTCCTGGTGGACCCGGACAATCCGTCCGGGGCCCTGTTCGGACGGTTCCGGGCCGTGCCCGTGGGCGACTTCAACGGGGACGGACTGCCGGACCTGTTGGTCGGGACGAACGCGGCCGGATATGTGGTTCTCGTGTATTGAGAGGTGTCAGATGAAGAATCGAGACGAGACGCTTGAAACCCGGAAGGACAAGGACGCAAAGAGGCCCTACCGCCGGCCCGAGGTCCACTCGGAGGACGTCACGGAACGGCAGGGGCTCGGGACCTGCGCGCCATCGCCGAGCCAGGAGGAAGTGTGTACGCCGGTCTAGTGAGCCGCGTGGTCCTGCCCCCGACCCCCGGGGGCCATGGAACCTTTCGTGAGCGCACGTGACGTGCGTCTGGGCCCCCTCATGGTGCGGTGCGACTTCGCGGTCGCGGAGGTGGCCGAGGCGCTCGACCGGGCCCTGGATGGCCCGGCGGTTGGGCCGGCCCACGAGGCGGCCGCGTGCCGCATCGAGTTCCGGCGGGCGCGGC
>DYKK01000155.1 GCA_020722625.1 Anaeromyxobacter dehalogenans | reverse complement strand
GCGGCTGCGGAGTCTGGTGGTCCGAGTCCTCGTCCACGGTCAAGCGCAGCGTGTTCCTGGACGACTATGCGGTGTCCGTGGCCCTCGACGTCCTCAAGTTCGCCGCGGTGTCGGACCTCGGCCACCCGGTCTCCGAGGTCCCGCTCGACGAGCCGTGAGGCCGTGGTTCAGAACGAATACAACAACCCGAAGTGGATGTTCCCGATCTCTTCCTTCTGCACGCACAGGCCGGTCAGGGGGTCCACGTCGCGGCAGCGGCGGTCCAGGATCAGGCCGTAGTCCAGGCGGATGGGGATGGCGTCCCCGAGGAGGTAGCGCACGCCGAAACCCACGGAGTGGCGGAACGACGCCCCGGAGATCTCGGCCACGCGGTCGGCCAGGGCCCCCACGTCATAGAAGACGGCCGCGAACAGGGCGATGCGGCGCACCAGGGGGAAGCGGACCTCGGCGGACCCGGACACCACGATGTCCCCGCCGTACGGCTTGCGCAGGGTCCCGTCGGGCTGGCGCTCCAGGCGCAGGCTCCCGTCCGGGTGGTACTGCGCGACGGCGTCGTTCGCGAAGCCGCGCACCCCGCGATTTCCACCCAGGGTGAAGCGCTCCTCCTGGGGGAGGATCCCGGACGCGCCGAAGGAACGGCTGGTCCCGTATCGGCCCAGGAAGGCGAAGGTCAGGAAGTTGCGGATCGTGTAGAACCCCTTGGCCGTGGCCTCGAACTTCAGGTAGTTGCGCACGTCCCCGCTCACGATGGCGTTGATGTAGGACAGGGAGGCCTGGACGATCCCGCCCCGCTTGGGGTTGATCGGGTGGTCCAGGCGGTCGTACGTGAGGGTGGGCACGACCTTGTTTTCGAGGCGGAAGGGGGAATACGCGGCCTCGGTCTCGGGGTCGCGGCTCGTGACCTCCGCGATCTCATAGGTCAGGCCGCCGAAGAGGCGCGGCAGCACCTCCTTGGACAGCGCGAACTCGGCCCCGAACTGGAACAGGTCCAGGCGCGTGGTCGCGCGGTCATAGATCACGAAGGGCGTGACGCGGAAACTCAAGCCCCGCGCGAAGAAGCGCGGGTCCACGTAGGTCGGGGTCACGGCCGCATAGCGATCCCACGCCGTGGCGGACACGCCATACTTCACGGGCAGATACAGCCGCTTGGCCCGGCCCAGGAAGTTCAGGTCCGTATAGCGGACCTCGGCGGTCAGCAGGATGTCGGGGATCTGCAGGCCGACCGTGCGCCCGAACCCGGTCGTGGTCCGGTCCTGGACCGTCAGGGTCGTCGCGAGCGGGGACGTCAGGTATCCCGGGAACTCGCCGGAGCGGTTCAGGGTCTCGAACCCGCCGGCGAGGTCCACGAAGCGCGACGGCGCCTCGCGGCAGGTCACGACGAGCGCGACCTCCTCACGCGGGGGGTGCTCGGCGGCGCCCACGGCCCGGACCTGGACGGACCGGAACACCCCGTAGTTCTTGAGGGTCCGCACGGCCTGGGCGACCCGGTCCAGGCGGTAGGGCTCGCCGGGGCGCGGGAACTCGCGGCGGACGACGTCCTCGCGGGTGCGCTGGAGCCCGTCCACGATCAGGGCCAGGATGCGCGTGCGCGTCCCCTCGACCACCGTGATCGCGAGGTCCACGCGACGCGACGGCGCCTGGTCCAGGGAACACGCCTCGCCCGCCACGTCCGGGTCGTGCCCGCGGCAGGCCACGCGCACGTCCGCGGCGAGGTACCCCTCGTTCGCATATCGGCGGCGCAGGGCGCGCACGGCGTCGGCCACGCGCAATGCAGAGAAGGGCCCCCCTTCCTGGAGGTCCAGGTCGCGCATCAGCCCCTCGACCGGGAAGGCCGTGACCCCCTGCACCCGGACCTCGCCCAGCCGCTGCTGGTCGCCCTCGCGCACGCCGATCTCGAGGACGACTCCGTTCGTGGAAGGCAGTGTGCGCACGCGGAAGGCCCGGTCTCCATCTATGTAGGTATAGATCGTCTCCCGGCCCTCGCGGGCGACCTCGCGCCGCCGCACGCCCTCCTCGCCGGCCCACTCGAAGGCGATCTCCGGGAAGCCGTCCCTCCGGTACAGGTCGCGGATGCGATCGAGGTCCTGGAAGACCTGATCGGGGAGGACCGCGCCCGGGTCCCCGAAGAAGTCATAGGGCTTCGTGGCCATGACCTCGCGCAGGCGCGACTCGTCCAGGGCGCGGCGCCCCGGGAACCGGATGGATCGGATCTCGCGGCGATTGTTTGTCGTGATAAAGTATGAGAGAATCCCACTGACGCCGCGTCCCACCCACGCGGGCCGGTCGCCGCCCTCGCCGCCCCGGAACGCGCGATAGTCCAGCACCACGTCCGCGAACAGGTATCCCCGGTCCTCGAAATACTGGCGGACCCCCTCGCGGCCCAGGGAGGCCTCGGTCAGATCGAAGATGCCGGAGTCCGCGAACGGCAGGACCTCCAGGAGTCCCGGGTCGTCCAGGGGGCGAAACCCGAGCCTCCCGGGCGCGTCCTTGTCCCGGACGAAGAACCGGATCAGGTAGCAGGACGAGTAGGACGCCCGCAGCGTCAGCCGGCGGGTCTCCCGGTCCAGGTCCGCGGCGACGCGGACACCGGAGAACCCGATGGCACGCAGGGCGCGTTGCAGGTTCTGGACCGCGGCCGGGACGGTCCGGTCGGTGTAGGCGTCCCCGGGCGATACCCCGGCCCAGGAGCGCAGGTCGCGCGCGCGGACGGCGGGACAGGCCCACTCGCGGGGTCCCGCCCAGTCCCCGAGGAACTGGGCGGGCCCGAGCGACGCCTCCACCGCGGCGATCTTCAGCCGATCCCCCTCGCGGACCGTCACGTGGAGGTCCACGAGGTCCCCCTCGACGGGCGCCAGGACCAGGTGGACGTCCGTCGCGTGGAAGCCTTCCTCGGCATACGCCCGCTTCACGGCGTCCCGCACCCGCTCGAGCAGGTCGTCCGTCCGCCGCCCCTGGGGGTCGAGGGGGTCGCCGGGCTCCACGGGGAGCCGGTCCAGGAGGGCGGGCTCATCGAAGTGGCGATGCCCGAAGAAGCGCACCTGGCGAAGCCGGGTGACGGGGACCACCTCCAGGTCCACGTCCAGGCCGCTGTCGCCGTGCGCGCACCGCAGGGTCACGTCCCGGAACAGGCCGAGTTCCAGCAGCCGAGCCCGGGCGGCCTCGATCCGGACGCCGTCGAGGACCTCGCCCGCCCGGAGACCCGCGATGGCGATCAGGAGGTCCAGGAAGCCCGGCTCCCGGCAGCGGGCCGTGTCGCACCCGAGCACGCGGGCCCGGCGGACCGCGCCCTCGCAAGGCGGGGGCGTGGCAGGCTCCTGCGCGGGCGCCGCGACGGACGCGAGCAGGCCGGCCAGGGTGAGGGAAACCGCTTGTCTCGCCCGAGTGCCGCGCATCGCCGTCCGTCCGCCCTCACTCGATGGGGATCCGATACCGCAACTTCGCCTCGTACCGCCGCCCGATCTCCGAGGGGTCGGTGGACTGCTCGACGGCCCGCATCCGCCCCTCCAGGAACAGGCGGTCCGTCAGCCGCACCTGGAACCCGGCGCGATAGCGCGACCCGCCCGTCTCTTGCAGGACCTGCGTCTCGAACCGCAGGCGCGACCCGACGTGGGCCTCGACCTCCGCGTTCACCCCGCCGGAGGGGCTGACCCCGAACCGGACGGCGTCCACGAACGGCGACAGGAAGAGGTTGGTCACGAGGTTGGTCATGTCCTCGGTCACGAGCCCCAGGTCAATCACGCCCGAGCGGCCGTCGGCCGCCTCGCGCGGCGTCGTTCCCGTCAACAAGAGGTATTGGAGGTCGGTCTGGTCCAGGTCGCGCGCATTCGAGGTCAGCGACAGGTCGAGGTCCGGGAAGCGCCCCGAGACGGCGAGGGTGACCACCACCCCCTGGTCGAAGGAACCGGTCTGGGTTTCGGGCTCGAAGCGCGACCCCCCGACGACCTGGGGGGACCCGGCCGAGGACGGGTCCACGGTGGTGCGCGCGGTGATGTCGAGGATGGGCCGCGTCGGGTCGCCATCGAAGTCCGCGGTCCCGCGCGTGACCTCGAACTCGCGGCGGACCACGTTGTAGATGACCTGGCCGCCGGGGAGGACCTCCACGCGGTTCCAGACCTCGGGCTCCTCCACGGTGCCGCGGACCGCGAGGTCGAGCGCGATCTCCAGGTCGGTGGAGCCGAAGGGGAGGCGGCTGCGCACGCCGAGGCGCGAGCCGGTCACGGCGAGGTCCAGCCCCGCGGCCGCGAGCCAGGGCGCGCGAGTCGCGAGCGGCGCGGACTCCCGTTCGGCCACGCGCCCACCCGCGACGCCCGAGAATGCCTTGCGCACGACATCGAAGTTGCGGTGGTACGACCCCTCGGTGACATCCACCCGGCCCGCGAGGACCAGGCCCCGGACGCCCGGGTCCGGGCTCGCCATGTCCGAGAACCGGGCCGTCACGTCCGGCGCGAGGACCACGTAATACGCGCCCGGCGACGCGACGCGCAGCCCCGACCCGGACAGGTGCAGGGCCCCCGAGTCCGGCACGAACCCCTGGAACGACGCGCTCCCGTCCACGGTGAAGCGGCCGTCCCCGAGCCTCCCGCGCAGGGGAGCGTCCGCGGGCAGGGCCGCCGTCATCCGCCCCTGGGCGTCCCCGCGGAACAGGACGCGAGCCCCGGGCTCGATGGCGATGGCGTCCGGGACGTGGCGGACCACGACCTCGACCGCGTCGGTCCGCACGGACCCCCGCAGGACCGGGGACAGGAACGAGCCGAGGACCTCGAGGGCCCCCTCGCCCAGGGCCATCTCGGCCGGACACCCGGCGGGCGGGTCCGGAGGCGGCTCGCCGGGCAGCCCTCCGAGATGCAGGTCCCCGCGGGCCGCCGAGAACACGTCCTTCAGGTGGCGCAGGAACACGACCGACACCGGACCTCGAACCAGGAGGCGGCTTCGCCCGTTCCGGTCCAGGACCTCGCCGCAGGCGCGCAGAGTGCCCCGGCCGTCGGACAGGGCCAGCCCCGACAGGGTCACGTCGCCGGAGTCGCGGACGGCGACTTCGAGGCGGTCCTGGTTGCGCAGCGTCACCTCGCGGTCGAAGAAAAAAAGCGTCAGGCCGCCGGGCGGGGAGGTCAGCGAGGCCCGCAGGGTCCCTCCCCGGCCCAGCCCCAGCGACAGGTCCAGGTGCCCCGTGAACAGGGCATGGAAGGCGCGCTCGGGCAGGGAGGGCACCAGGTCCTGGGGGGTCAGGTCGGTGATGTCCGCGCGGACCACGACGGCAGCGAAGCGTCCGTCGCGATAGACGAGGCCGGACGTGGGGTCGAGGCGGACCTTGGGAAGGAACCGGTCCGAGGACACGAAAAGGTCCCCGCCGGGGTCGCGCCGGGCCGCGAGGGCGATGGTTCCGAATGAAATATCTCCATACGAAAGGTCTGTGATTGTTGCGTCCGCCTCGAGCGACGGGTCGCCCAGAGGGCCGCCCACGGAGGCCTCGAGGGACACGAGCCCCCGAAGAGAGTCTCCGAGGCCGGTCAGGAAGGGCAGGGGGACGCCCGCGAGCGCGAGGCGGGCGGACACCTCGGAGCGCGTCAGGTCCAGGGACGCTTCGGATCGGAGCGTCCCGCCTCCGAAGAGGCGCGCGGTCAGGGAGGGGACGACGATGCGGCCGTCCCGCGCCTGGACCGTCGCGGCCACGGCCTGGAACCGCCGGTCGCGGGCCATGAGCATCGGCAGCGTCACGGACCCCGAGAGGGCGATCGAGCGCAAGGGGTCGCGGAGGTCGAGTTCGAGGCGGGCGAGGGTGGCCCGGCCGGACCCGCGGATGCCGAGGGGACGCAGGGTCGGGACCCACATCAGGTTGATCCGGGCGATGGAGGCGTCGTCCACGACCAGGAGCGGGCGGCGGGGGGGCAGGTCCAGACGGATCGAGCGGACCGCGGCCCGCGCGAACCGGGCGTCGGCGGAGACGTGGTCCAGGGTGATCGTGCCCCGATGGAGGCGCAGGGCGGCCCGGGCCTCCTGGAGGCCCCAGTCCGAGACGGCGAGTCCGCGGACGTGGAGTTCCGCGACGACCGTGGGGAGCCGCAGCGGCCCGCGGGCCGAGAGGTCGGACAGGGTCACGCGCCCCTGGCAGGCGGCGTCGAAGGCCCGGCACAAGGACGCGAGGTCCTTCTCGACCACGCCGGACGCACGCAGGGTCCCGGCCCCGAGGTCCATCGCGCCGCGCGCCCGGACGAGGTCCGTGCCGGAGCGCAGCGAGAGGTCCCGCACCGTCACGAGGGGCCCGGGGTCGGAGGAGCCGGGCGCCCACGAGACCCTGGAGGCGACGGCCAGGCGCACGTCCCGGCCCTCCAGGAGCGAGCGGCCCAACAGGGTTCCGGCGATGCGCGCGGAGACGTCGGCCTGATAGACGCGCGGCTCTCCCGCGGAGACGGCGCCCGAGGCGCGGACATGGACCGACGCGCGGGCGGGCAGGGGCACCGCGGGCGGAAGGGAGGGGACCCCGATCGCGCCCAGGAGTCGCGGGAGGTCCCGGGAGTCGGCGTCGAGCGTGGCGTGCGCCTCGACCGCAGGGCGAGACGGGTCCGATCCGAAGGGATAGAACGCGGCCTCGGTGACGCGCCAGGAGCCCCAGGGGGATTCTGCGGTCACGGTCAGGTCGTGAAAGGCGTAGGGTCCCGCCCCGGACGCGATGCGGCCGCCGTCGAGGCCCAGGGTGACCGGACCGAGCGCGATCCCCGCGACGTGGAGCCCCTGCGAGGACAGGGCGAGGTGGAAGCGGGGGTCGTGCTCGTCCCCGCGGCCCTGGACGGTCAGGGTCACCGGCCCACGCACGAGGTCGTGCGTGGCTCGGGCGAGGAGAGGGCTCCCGTCCGGCAGGGTCAGGACGACCCGGGCGTCGTAGGCGAGAGGCCGTTCCGACGGGAACGCGAGGGAGCCTGCGGCGTCCACGTCCATCCCCTCGAGGGCGATGCGGGCGCGGGCGATCGAGAAACGGTCCGTGTCGAAATCGAAGCCCTCGACGCGGCCCGCGCGCAGCGGGACCTCGCGGGGGATTTCCCGGACCCCCGGGGCCGCGTGGATGCGCCCGAGGCCCCCCGAGAAGGTCACGACCGGCGCCCGGATCAGGACCCGCCCGTCCTCGCGGACCGTGAGCGAGGTGTCGAGCGAGATGTCCTCGAGCGAGAGGTCCCATTCCGGAAAGGCGAGGTGAAAGCGGCCTCGTTCCCCGATGACATGGCCGAACCGCAGGCGCACGTCCGGACCGGTCCCGGGCGCGGAGGGCACGGCCTCGGGCTCCGGCGGCCACACGAATGCGCGCAGGAACTCGAGGTCCCCCCGGTCATCGAAGGCGATCTCGCACCAGAAGTCGCGCAGGCGAATGGACCGGAACGCGACCTCCAGGAGGCGATCCGTGCGGCCGGCGAGGAACCGCACCATCGGGACGAGGTCCAGGGTGACCTGGAGCGACCCGGCCGTGACGACCTCGCGGCCCTCGGGGGTCCGGATGCGCACGCCCAGGAGGTCCACCTTCCAGGGGACCGGAGAGATCTGGAGCCGCTCGAAGTGGAGCGTCCCGGGGAGCACGGACCGCAGGGCGTCCGACAAAAGGGCCGGGAAGGGGCCGGCGTTGAGGACGAAATACAGGGAGACCACGGCGAGCAAGGCGTAGATCGTCAGGCGGGTTACGGCCCAATAGACGGCGAGGAGGAAGACCCTCGACCCCCGGACCAGCGCGTTCCGCATCCACGAGCGAGCCGCCATGCCGCGAAATGTAGCAGACCCCGCCCGGGGACGCGA
>DYKK01000154.1 GCA_020722625.1 Anaeromyxobacter dehalogenans | reverse complement strand
CTGTCGCGATCTCGTGCCAGCCGCGACTTGGAAGTCGCGGCCCCAGGGTGGTGAAGTGAAGCAAATTTCATGTCTATTCGGGGACTTGCGGAAATTGATGGCGGATTTGGGCCGCCCCCTCCAACCACCGGCCATCAACGCCCCCCGGACAGGAAGGCGCGGATGGCGTCCAGGACGGCGTCCCGGTTCGCGATCTCGGCGGTCACCACGACCTCCTCCTTGTCGAACGCCGAACGCACGTCCTTCAAGAACTGCCCGCTCCCGTAGGGGCTCTCGACCTGGCCGTACGCGAACTGGTTCACGCGCGGCAGGATGCGCTGTTTCACGACGTCCAGGGCCTCCTGCGTGTCGTCCGACGACCAGTTGTCCCCGTCCGAGAAGTGGAAGGGGTAGATGTTCCAGTCGCTCTCGGGATGGTCGGCGTCCATCAGGTCCGCGCACAGCTTGTAGGCCGACGAGATCATGGTCCCGCCGGACTCGCGCGTGTGGAAGAAGGTGTCGCGGTCCACCTCGCGGGCCTGGGCGTCGTGCGTGATGTAGCGGCAGACGATGTTGCCGTAGTGGGCGCGCAGCCACGTGTCGATCCAGAAGGACACGATGCGGACCAGTTCCTTCTGCTCGTCGCCCATGGAGCCCGACACGTCCATCATGTAGATCGCCACGGCGTTCGCGTGCGGCAGCGGCTCCTCCTTCCAGGAGCGGTACCGGAAGTCCTCGCGTACGGGGATCACGATGGGGTTGTCCGGGTCGTACAGGCCGCTCGCGATCGTCCGCTTGAGGGCCTGCTTGAAGGTCCGCCGGAAGTGGCGGAGGGACTGCGGCCCCACCGTGTGGATCCCCGTGAACCGGACCTTGCGCGCGCGCAGGCGGTCCCGCCCCTTGGGCCGGATCCGCGGGAGTCCCAGTTCCTCGCCCAGGATGCTCGCGAGTTCCTCGATGGTGAACTCGACCTCGAGGACGTGCTCCCCCGGCTGGTCCCCGGCGTTCCCACCGCCCTCGCCGGGCTCGGCCCCGAGCGGGTCGCCCTCGTCGCCATCCCCCTGACCCACGCCCGCGGACTCCTGGCCGCCCAGCCGGAACCTCGGCAACTCCACCTGGGGGATCGGGATGCTCACGACCTGGTCGCCTTCCTTGCCGATCATCTCCCCGCGCGACAGATACCGGCGCAGGTCGTCGCGCACCCGCCCGCGCACCAGGTCGCGGAAGCGCGCGTGGTCCTTCTCGATCCTTCGGATGACCTCGTCGTCCGGCATGGGTTCGCGCTACCGCTCCGCCTCCCTCGCATCCCCGCGCGCGAAGATGCTCGCCACGTACGTCAGCACGTCCGTCGCGGAAACCTCGTTGTATCCGAAATACTTGATCAACCTCGCCTTGACGATGTCAATCTTCTCCTGCGTCTCGCGGTCCACCACGTCCGACAGGAGCGACGACAGCCGGATGGTGTCGCGCGAGTCCTCGAAGAGTTTGGCTTCCAGGGCGCGGTGCAGGCGCTCGTTGGTCCGGAAATCGAAGGGGCGCCCCTCGAGCGCGAGCGCACCGATGTAGTTCATGATCTCGCGCCGGAAGTCGTCCTTGCGACCCTCGGCGATGTCAATCTTCTCCTCGATCGACCGCATCAGGCGCTCGTCCGGCTCCTCCTCGCGCCCCGTGAAGCGGTTCTTGACCTTCTCCTTCTGGAGATACGCCTTCACGTTATCCAGGTAGTTCGCGCACAGGCGCGCGATGGCCTCCTCGTCCGCCGAGATCGCCCGCTGCACCTCGTTCTTCACGATGTCGTCGTACTCCTCCTTCACGTGGGTCAGGAGTTCCTGGTAGCGCGCCCGCTGCTCCTCGCTCGTGATCAGGCTGTGGTGACGCAGGCCCGCGGCCAGTTCGTTCATCACGATGAAGGGGTTGACCACCCCGTCGCCCTTGTTCGCGACCAGCGTGTGCGAGATGCGGTCCTGCACGTAGCGCGGGCTGATCCCCTCCATCCCCTCGCGATCCGCCTCCTTGCGCAGTTCCCGCACCGTGTCCTGGGTGAAGCCCGGCAGGACCTTCCCGTCGTAGAGCCGCATCTTCTGGACGAGGGTCAGGTTGTGCTTCTTGGGCGGGACGAGCCTCGTCAGGACCGCCCACATCGCGGCCACGTCAATCGTGTGGGGCGCCACGTGCACGCCGCGCACCTTGTCCGGGCCGAACTCCTTCTCGTAGATACGGACCTCGTCCGTCAGGCGCGTCACGTACGGGATGTCAATCTTGATGGTCCGGTCCCGCAGGGCTTCCATGTACTCGTTCGCGAGCAGTTTGCGGTACTCGGCCTCGTTGGTGTGGCCGATGATCACCTCGTCAATGTCGGTCTGCGGGAACTTCTTCGGCTTGATCTTGTGCTCCTGGGTCGCGCCGAGCAGGTCATACAGGAAGGCCACGTCCAGTTTCAGGATCTCGATGAACTCGACCAACCCGCGATTCGCCACGCAAAACTCGCCATCGAAGTTGAACGCCCGCGGGTCCGAGTCCGACCCGTACTCGGCGATCTTCCGGTAGTTGATGTCCCCGGTCAGTTCCGTCGAGTCCTGGTTCTTCTCGTCCTTGGGCTGGAAGGACCCGATGCCGACGCGGTCCTGCTCCGAGAAGACGAACCGTCGCACCGTCACGTGCTCCAGGACTCGGGTCCAGTCCCCCTCGTACCGCTCCATCAGGGTCTGGTAGTGAAACCGGCACGGCGGGCAGAGGTCCGTGAAGAGGTGCTCGTTCTCGGGACCCCGGGTCAGGCCGAGTTCCGCCAGGGCCTGGGCCCGCCACTCGATCGGGATCAAATGGAGGGGCTCTTCGTGCAAGGGGCACGGCGCGACCTCCGGAGTCCCGCCGTTCTCGACCGGCATCCTCCACTGGAAGGCGTAGATCGCCCCTTCCGAGGACCGCGTGTACTGCTCCAGGCCCCGCTTGAGCAGCCGGACGATCGTGGACTTGGCGCTGCCCACGGGCCCGTGCAGCAGGATGATGCGCTTCTGGGGACCGTATCCCTGGGCCGCCGCCTTCAGGACGTCCATCAGGCGCATGAGGGGGACGTCAATGCCGAAGATGGCGTCCCGGCCGCCGTTGGCCTCGTCCTGGAAGAAGTGGTACCGGATGATCTTCTTCTTGGAGTCCATGTACTCGGTCATGCCGTGGGACACGACCATGTCGTACAGCCGGGCGTGCGCGGACCGCGTGACCTCGGGCGAGTTCTTCACGAGCGCCAGGTAGTCCGCGAACGTCCCGGTCCAGTTCAGGTCGCGGAACTCCCCGCGGTTGTGGAACGAGGCGAGTTTTTCGATGAGTTCCATCCGTCTTCCCCTCGTGGGTTGGGAACCTCGGAGGGATTATACCCTGTCGCCCGGCGATCGGGGGGCGGGATGGAGAAGTCCGCGTTCCATTTCCCCTTCCTTCGGCGATTGTATCCGGGTACAATCGGGGCGTCTCTCGCGCCGAGCAGGCATGCCGGCCCGGTCGCCCGTCATCGAGTTCCCGTGCGGAAGGCTCGCGTCCCGCGACCTCCCTCTCACGACGGTGGATGTTCTGAAAGAAAAGGAGGCACGATGCCAAATCCGATCGCGGAATTCCAGACGACGCTCGGCACGTTCAGGGCCGAGATCTTCCTCGACAAGATGCCGGTGACGGCGAAGAACTTCCTGGACCTGGCCCGGCGCGGGTTCTACGACGGCCTGCACTTCCACCGGGTCATCCGCGGGTTCATGGTCCAGTTCGGCTGCCCGTACAGCCGGGACCCGAACAGCCCCCGGGCCGGGACCGGAGGGCCGCCGCACGGGACCATCCCCGACGAGTTCCGGGACGATGCGCGCTTTTCAAACGAGCCGGGAACGCTCTCGATGGCCAACACCGGGCGGCCCAACAGCGGTGGGAGCCAGTTCTTCATCAACACGGCCCACAACGCCTACCTCGACTGGTTCACGCCGGGGCCGTCGCGCCACCCGGTGTTCGGCCGGGTGATCGAAGGCCTGGAGGTGGTGAGCGCCATCGAGGCGACCCCGACGGACGCGGCCGACCGGCCGCGCACGCCCGTCCAGGTCCGGCGGGTGGTCGTGATGGACCGGGAGGGGGCTGGATGAGGGCGCGGGTCTGCCTCGTGGCCGGGGTCGCGATGGTCGTCGCGTGCGGCGGGGACGGCGGCGGAGGCGACGCGGGCGATGCGGACCTCCCGGAGGCGGCGAGTCACGACGCGGTCCCCGGGGACGGGGGCGCGGACACGGCCCGCGACGTGCCGGTCCACGTGGGTCGAGACGTGATCGTGGACGCGGGAGGCGGCGCGGATATCCGGAGGGATGTGCCGCGCGATGTCCGGGACGTGCCCGGAACGCACAGGGACGTGGCCCGGGACGTCCCATCCGTGCATCGGGACACGGGGGGCGACGCGCCTTCGAGGGATGCGCACAAGGGGTGACGGTCATGGGACCTCGGACGTGTCGCTGGACGGCATGGGCGGGATGGGTCGTTCTGGCCGGGTGCGGCGGGGCCGGCGGGGGTCCGGACACCGGCGTCCCACCCGACGATGGAATCCTCCACCCGGACATCATCTTTCAGATCCCCGAAACCAACCTCGATGTGGACCCCGGGGCGAGCGATGACGCCGGAGGAACGGCGGACCCCGGCCTGCCGCCGGACGAGGGTGTCCGGATGGACGAGGGCTTCCCGGAGGACGAGGGCCTCGACCCCGAGGCCGATCCCTCCCCGGACGAGGTCCCCCCAGGCGGAGAGGAGGTCGCTCCCGACCCCGGCGCCGGCGAGGACGCGGGCGACGCGGCATGGACCTGCGACGACGCGGACGGGAGCCCGTGCGACGACGGCGACTTGTGCACGACGGACGACCGGTGCCAGGGCGGGGAGTGCCACGGGAAGCCTGTCCCGTGCCTGGACGACGGCATCCCCTGCACGGAGGACCGGTGTGAAGCAGGGGTCTGCGTGCACCCGGTCAAGCCCGCGAACTGCCTGATCGCGGACAGGTGCTACAAGGACGGCGACGTGAGTCTGACGAACTCGTGCCTCTACTGCGATGCGGCCCTGGATGCGCACGCCTGGACCGGGGCGACGGGCTGGACGTGCAGCGACTCGGACCCGTGCACGGTCGGCGACGAGTGCCAGGACGGGGTCTGCGTGAGCGGCGTCAACGAGTGCGTTCCCCCGGACTGCACCCACCACTCCGAGTGCTACCCCGAGCGGGTTTGCGGGGTCTGGTACCTGGATGGAAAGGCCCACTGCAGCCTCCCGTGCGCGGGCCCGGCGGATTGCGGGACCGGCGAGATCTGCACCCATGCCCCCGGCAGCGCGGGCGTGGGGTACTGTCAGGTCACGCCCTTTTCGGCCGGCGGGGAGTTCGGGGGCGCCTGCGAGGCGGGGGCCGAGTGCGCGAGCGCCCTGTGCGTCCTCGGGGTCTGCGGGCACTTCTGCGGCGGGCAGGCCGCGTGCGCGGGCGGGACGTGCTTCCCGGCGGGCGACGGGACCACGACGGTCCTCGGGGCCTGCGCGCCGAACAGCGTGTATCCCGCGGGGTTGCCGTTCGATTTCGCCTGCACCCAGGACGCCGGGAAGACGTATGACTCGTCCCTCTGCCTGTCCGGCCACTGCGACCTGATGATGACGCCGCAACCCCGCTGCACGCGCCTGTGCGTGACCGATTCGCAGTGCGCGGCCGGGCAGGAGTGCAACCTCATCCTGTTCTCCACGGAGCCGGTCGCGGACTCGATCCCATTCGCGCCGGAGTTCACGGCGAAGACGCACGACGGGGTCCTGGGCTGCTACACCGTCGGAACGGGGGGATTCAAGTCCGTGGGCCAGGAATGCACAAGCGCACCCGAGTGCAAGACGAACAAGTGCTTCGCACTGACGCCGGGGAATCCCACGAAGTACTGCACGACGTTGTGCGCCTCGGACTCCCAGTGCCCCACGGGCTGGCAGTGCAAGCCGGAACTCGCGACCCTCACGGACGACTGGTTGGTGCAAGCCTTTTCGCAGCCCCCGAAGCCCGACGCCTACACCCTGGTCCGCCTCTGCAAGCCGAAATAGCGAAGCGATCCATCGGAACGACCTTCACGGTCCCGGCAGGTCGCGCTGGATGCGAACGAAGAAGAGGAGCGAGTCGGCCGCGAGCATGGCCCCGAGCACGTAGCCGGCCTCGGACAGGTAGTCGGCCCCGGTCGCCGCGAACACGAGGAACAGGCCGTAGGCGCAGCCCACGGCGAAGTTCGGAAGGAACCCGGCCACGGCCCGGAAGAACCAGTCCGAGTCCAGGTAGTAGGCATGGGTGACCGACCTCAGGACCTTGGACAGGAGCATCGTGTAGGCGAGCAGGACCCCGGCGACGGGGGCGATCAGCCCGAGGTTCACCAGGCCGACCATGAAGATCGTGAACGAGAGGTTGTCGCACACCATGTCCACGAACTTCCCCTTGTCCGAGGCCGTCCCTCGGTAGCGGGCCACGAGCCCGTCGTTCATGTCCAGGAGGATGGACGACGCGATGCAGGCCACCCCGATCCACGGGTGCTCGCGCGCGACGAAGACAAACGGGAGCATGGCGAGCGGCGAGGCGTAACTGACGAAGTTCGCGGTCACCCCGAGCCGCGCCAGGACCACCACGAGCGGGCGGAAGAGGAACCAGCGGACCCGGACCGACCGGTCATAGGCCTCCAGAGACTTGTTGAGCCGTTCGGGGTAGTGGGGCGTCTTGCCGGTCCTGGGCCGCGCGGTCGGGGGGCGGGGGGCGGGGGGGTGGGCCACGAGAAGACACCTCGCCGTTCAAACCCGGTTCGAAACGAACGCTAGCACGAAACAGCACAATCCGTCACGACAACAACGGACGCCTGGTCGTCGGCCGTGGGGCACGCGCCCGATGTCCTCACGACCGCGCCCGGATCCGGGCGGCGGCCGCGACGTACTCGATCGCCGAGAGGCCGGTGACGACGACCACGAGCCAGGAAAGGACGGCCATGGGCCAGGACCCCGCGTGAGGCCAGTACGCCGGCCCGAACAGGAGCAGCAGCCCGCCGCCTCCCTGGACCACGGCCTTCACCTTCCCCGAGAGCCGTGCCGAAACCGACCCACCCCGCCGCATCAGCACGATCCGGGAGTAGGCGACCGTGATGTCGCGCAGGGCCATGACGAGGGGGGTGACCCAGAGGGCGAGGTCCGCTCGGGCCAGGGCCCAGAACACGACCACGCGGGAGACGCTGTCCGCGTACGGATCGAGGATGGCTCCCCACTCGGACGCCCGCTTCAGGAACCTGGCCAGCAGGCCGTCGAGCAGGTCCGACATCTCGATGAGGCCCAGGACCACCCCGCACGCGATCAGGACCCCGGCGTCCGCGAGCGGCGGCCCGCCCGGCGCCGGCAGGAGTCCCGCAAACAGAAACGCCAGGGGGATCCGGGACAGGGTGATCGTGAAGATCAGCACGTCGGATCGGGAACCTTGGCGACCGGATTCCGCCATCCGGGGCGACTCCCTCGCGGGGGCGGGTCCCTTCTAGCAGACTTTCGGTCCGGGGTGCAATCGAGACCGACTCGCGCGACAGGCGCGGATTGCTCCCGGTCGCAACGCGGCCGGCCGGGGCCGATGGTCAATCCGCCGCACAACTTGCCGACTGGACGGGGAATCCGCAATGGACGCCGGCGCATCGCATTCCAGCACCCGATCCGGTGGATGAGGCGGGATTGCCCGCATGGGCGCGTGCACGCCACGCTGTCGAAATCCTCCAGGCGCGTCCGGAAGCCTGTCTCCGGGGGAGGGGACGGGGATGACGTGCGTTCCGGGCGGGGGGACGGGTGTTCAGGGACGGTC
>DYKK01000153.1 GCA_020722625.1 Anaeromyxobacter dehalogenans | reverse complement strand
GCTCGCGTCTCCAGGGGGACCACGCAGAGACCTTGTCGCGCTCTTCAAATGCGGCGGGATGCGGTGGCGGCTTCTGGAAGGGCACGTCTTCAACCTGCCCGGTGGGTCGCTTGACCGTTTTCCTTGATCTGAAGGTCGAAGGGGCTAGAATGCAGTGTCTCCCGCGGGGGAGGGGTGGTGTTCGACAGGCGGGTCACGGTGGTCGTGGGGCCTTACGGGAGCGGGAAGTCCGAGATCGCCCTGAACGGGGCGCTCGCGCTCGCGCGGACCGACGGCGGGCGCGTGGCCCTGCTGGACCTCGACCTGGTCAAGCCGTTCTTGCGGGCTCGGAGCGCGAGGGAACGGCTGCGGGACCGGGGCGTCGAGGTCGTGGCCCCGACCGGGGACAATGCCTTCGCGGACCTGCCCATCCTGCTGCCGCAGGTCAGGGGCCTGTTGCGTGACCCCGGCGTGCGGGTCGTCGCGGACGTGGGCGGGGACGAGGCCGGCTCCCGGGTCCTCGGGTCCCTGGCGGACGCCCTTCCGGAGACCGACAGCGACCTCCTCCTGGTCCTGAACTTCCGCCGGCCGTTCGTCGAGACGGTCGAGCAGGCCGTGGCGATGGGCCGGGGCATCGAGGCGGCCTCGCGGCGGCGCCTGACCGGGGTCGTGTCGAACACGCACCTCAAGCAGGAGACGACGCCGGAGGTGGTGCGGGAAGGGTACGAACTGGCGGTGCGCGCGGCGACGCGACTCGGGGTCCCCGTGGTGGCGGTCGCGGCGGACGAGGCCCTGGCCGCCCGCCTGGACCCGGGGGAGTTTCCACAGCCGATATTCTCACTAAAAGGTTTTTTGAGGTTGCCGTTCGAGGAAGGGCTGTCCGTGCGCACCACGGGCCCCTTGTTTGTGTTGAACTGACAGCGACGACGGGGGAGGGCCATGTCCCAGATCGTGATAGACCCCGAGGCGTGCAAGGGCTGCGGACTGTGCGTGCAGGCGTGCCCTCAGGGGGTCCTGACCCAGGGCCGGGACTTGAACTCGAAGGGATACTTCTACGCGCAAGTGACGGCCCAGATGCGGTGTATCGGGTGCCGCCTGTGCTGCATCACGTGTCCGGACGTGGCAATCCGGATGCGCATCCATGGAACATTCTATCGGTATTTTCAGTATTAGAACATTCGAGGCGGCGGGATGGCCAGGAAACTGATGAAGGGAAACGAGGCGATCGGAGAGGCCGCGATCCGCGCGGGCTGCCGGTTCTACTTCGGCTATCCCATCACCCCCCAGACCGAGGTCGCGGAATACCTGGCGCGCCGCCTCCCCGAGGTCGGCGGGACCTTCGTGCAGGCGGAGTCCGAGGTCGCGGTGCCCAACATGCTGTATGGCGCGGCCGGGACCGGCGAGCGGGTGATGACCTCGACGTCCTCGCCCGGCATGTCCTTGATGATGGAAGGGTTGTCCTACCTGGCAGGCGCGGAACTCCCCTGCGTCATCGTGAATGTCATGCGCGCGGGGCCAGGGCTTGGCGGGATCCTCCCGAGCCAGGGCGACTACTTCCAGGCGACCAAGGGCGGGGGACACGGGGACTACCGCTGCCCGGTCCTTGCCCCGTGGTCGGTCCAGGAGGTCACCGACCTCGTCCAGGACGCCTTCGACCTCGCGGACTTCTACCGCAACCCGGTCTTGGTACTCGCGGACGGGCTCATCGGCCAGATGATGGAGCCCGTCGAGTTCCAGGAGGACCGTCGCCCGTGCAAGGCCTTGCCGGACAAGCGAGCCTGGGCCGCGCGCGGCTGGAAGGGGGACCGCCCCCGGGCCATCATCAACTCGCTCTTCCTGGACCCGGAAGACCTGGAACGCCACAACCGGGACCTGAAGGCCAAGTATGACGCGATGGTGCGCGACGAGGTCCGATTCGCGGAGTACGGGACCGACCAGGACTACGAGGTCCTGATCGTGGCGTACGGGACCGTGGCGCGCGTGTGCAAGACCGCGCAGGAGGACCTCGCGGAGGCGGGGGTGCGGGTGGGACTGCTGCGGCCCATCACGCTGTTCCCGTTCCCGTACGAGGCGGTGCGAAGGGCCGCGGACAAGGCCCGTGCGGTCCTCGTCGTGGAACTCTCGACCGGGCAGATGGTCGAGGACGTGCAGATGGCGGTGATGGGGAGGCGTCCGGTGCACTTTCATGGACGGCAGGGTGGGATGCTCCCGAGCCCCGAGGCCGTGGCCGAGCAGGTCCGCGCGATCCTGCGCGACCACGCGGCCGGGCCGTCGGCACGGAGGCGCGCGTCCCGGCGGGGAGGTGCCTCATGACGGAACTGGTCTTCGGCAGGCCCCGGTCCCTGACCCGCGTGCCGATGCACTACTGTCCGGGCTGCACGCACGGGGTCATCCACCGCCTGATCGCGGAGGTCCTGGACGAACTGGGCCTCCAGGGGCGAGCGGTGGGCGTGGCCCCGGTGGGCTGTGCGGTGTTCGCCTACAATTACTTCAATATAGATATGTACGAGGCGTCGCACGGGCGCGCCCCGGCCGTGGCCACGGGCGCGAAGCGGACCCACCCGGAACTCATCGTGTTCACCTACCAGGGGGACGGAGACCTTGCCTCCATCGGGACGGCCGAGATCGTCCACTGCGCGAACCGCGGCGAGAAGGTGACCGTCGTCTTCGTCAACAACGCGGTCTATGGGATGACGGGCGGGCAGATGGCCCCGACCACGCTGGCGGGGCAAGTCACGACCACTTCCCCCCTCGGACGCGACGTGGAACAGGCAGGCTACCCGGTCCGGATGGTCGAGATGCTCGCGGCCCTGCGCACCCCCGCGTTCCTGGCGCGGGTGTCCGTGCACTCGCCGGCGCGCATCATCCAGGCGAAGGCGATCCTGCGGCGGGCCTTCGAATACCAGGTCAAGGGCACGTGCTTTTCCATGGTGGAGTTCTTGTCCACGTGCCCGACCAACTGGGGCCTGACCCCGCCGGAGGCCTGCCGGTGGCTGGAAACCCACATGCTGCCTTACTACCCGCTCGGCATCTTCAAGACACCGGAGGGACCGGAACGGACGCCGGCGCCTTTGGAATCGCTCCCCGACGCTCGAGGGGTCCAGGCGGTCCCGGCCGCGGCGGCGCCGACGGGGGCCAACGGCGAGACGGGGGAGTGACGCGGCGCGACCAGGGAGGCGGCGATGCAGCACGACGTGGTCATCGCGGGCTTCGGCGGGCAGGGTGTCATGCTGATGGGCCGCATCCTGGCCTACGCGGGGATGCGGCAGGGGCTTCAGGTGTCGTGGTTGCCGTCGTACGGTCCCGAGATGCGCGGCGGGACCGCGAACTGCACCGTGGTCCTGTCGGAACGGCCCGTGGGGTCGCCCGTCGTGGAGTTCCCGCGCGCGCTCCTGGCCATGAACCTCCCCTCGCTCGACAAGTTCGAGCCCAAGGTGAAGGCCGGCGGGATCGTGATCGTGAACTCGTCCCTGATCTCGCGGCCCTGCCGCCGGGACGACGTGCGCGTGGTCCAGGTCGCGGCCAACGACCTGGCCATCGAGGTCGGGAATCCCCGTGGGGCCAACATGGTCGCGCTCGGGGCGTACGCGGCCGTCGCCGGGGTCCCGGCGTGGGACCGCGTCGAGGAGGTCGTGCGGGAGACGTTCGCCCGCAAGACCGACCTGGTCGAGAAGAACCTCGCGGCCCTGAGGCGTGGGGCCGAGGCGGTCGCGACAGGGGCGACCGCGTCCCCCGCGGTCGCGGGGGCTTGAATGGGAGGCACGCATGGACCCGGTTGCGGTTGACCTCGCGCCGCTGGACGGCATCCTCGCGCGGTACCCCGCCGAGGAGTCGTCCTTGATCCAGGTGCTCCAGGACGTGCAGCGACACTATCGCTACCTGCCGCGGCCCGCGCTCGAGCGGGTCGCGAAGGCCCTGGGGGTTCCCCTGGCCCGCGTCTGCTCGGTCGCGACCTTCTACAAGGCGTTTTCGCTGGTCCCGCCGGGCGAGCACGTCGTGCACGTCTGCATGGGGACGGCCTGCCACATCCGCGGCGCCCCGCAGGTCCTCGACGAGTTGTGGCGGAGGATCGCGCCCGACGCGAACGGGGACACCGCGGACCGGCGCTTCACCATCAAGGCAGTGAACTGCGTGGGGGCGTGCGCGGCCGCCCCGGTCGTGATCGTGGACGGCCGCTACCACGGCGGGGTGCAGGCCACGAAGGTCGCGAAGGTGGTGGGGCTCGAAGAAGGAGGGAGGGCCTCGTGAGGCTCACATCCCGAAAGCAATACGAGGAGTTCCGCGTCCGCGCGACCCGGCGCCTGGAGGGGATGCGGTGCCGGGTCCTGGTCTGTACGGGGTCCGGGTGTCTGGCCGGCGGGGCGCGGGAGGTCGCGGAGGCCGTGGAGGAAGGGCTTCGCGAGCGTGGGCTCCTGGACGGGCGGCAAGGGGTCGAGGGCAAGCGCACCGGCTGCCACGGTCTGTGCGAGGCCGGTCCTTTGGTGTCCATCGAGCCGGAGGGCATCCTGTACACGCGCGTGACGCCAGACGACGTCCCCGAGATCCTGGACCGGACCGTGCTCGGTGGGGAGGTGGTCGAGCGCCTTGCGTATGAGGACCCGCGCAGCAAGAACCGTGTTGTGCATTATCGCGACATTCCGTTTTACAAATATCAGACCCGAATTGCGACGCGGAACGTGGGTCGAGTGGACCCGCACGACCTCGAAGACGCCATCGCGCACGGGGCTTACGCCGGCGCGGTGAAGGCCCTCTTTGAGATGACGCCGGAGCAGGTGATAGACGAGGTCGCGCGCTCCGGCCTGCGGGGCCGCGGTGGGGCCGGGTTTCACACGGGGCGAAAGTGGGCCGCGTGCCGCCGCGCGCCCGGGGACGTCAAGTACGTGATCTGCAACGGGGACGAGGGCGACCCGGGCGCGTTCAAGGACCGCGCGATCATGGAGGGCGACCCGCACTCGGTCCTCGAGGGGATGATCATCGGGGCCTACGCGGTCGGAGCGCGCGAGGGTTTCATTTACGTGCGCGACGAGTACCCGCCGGGCGTCCTGACGAGCCTTCACGCGGCCCTCGAGGCCGCGCGCGAGGCGGGCATCCTGGGGCGGGGCATCTTCGGGACCGGGATGGAGTTCGATATCCGCATCACGCGCGGCGGCGGGGCCTATGTGTGCGGGGAGTCGTCGGCCCTGATGCGCTCCATCGAGGGCAAGGTCGGGGAGCCTCGGGCGAAGTACATCCACGGCACGGAACGCGGGCTCTACGACCGCCCGACCGTGCTGAACAACGTCGAGACCTGGGCGCACGTGGGCGCGATCCTCACACGCGGGGGCGAGTGGTTTGCGGGGATGGGCACCCCGAAATCCAAGGGGACCAAGGCGTTTTCGCTCAGCGGCAAGGTGCGCAATGCCGGGCTGATCGAGTTGCCGATGGGCACGCCGCTGCGCCACATTCTCCACGACATCGGGGGGGGCATCCGCGGGGACCGGCCCTTCAAGGCGGTGCAGACCGGGGGGCCGTCGGGCGGGGTCATCCCGGAGGCCCTGCTGGACCTGCCGGTGGACTACGAGCAGTTGACCGAGCACGGTTCGATGATGGGGTCCGGCGGGATGATCGTGATGGACGACCGGACCTGCATGGTGGACGTGGCCCGCTACTTCGTCCGCTTCCTGAACGAGGAGTCGTGCGGCAAGTGCGTCCCCTGCCGGGAGGGGCTCTTGCAGATGCTCCACCTGCTCGACGGGCTGTGCGAGGGCCGCGGCCGCCCGGGGGACCTCGACCGGATCGAGCGCCTGGCCCGCGGGATGAAGTGGGGGAGCCTGTGCGACCTCGGGAGGTCCGCGCCCAATCCCGTGCTGTCCACCCTGCGCCACTTCCGCGAGGAATACGAGGCCCACCTGCGCGACGGCGCCTGCCCGGCGGGCGTGTGCCGGGCCTTGACGCAATACGAGATTGTGCCCGAGAGGTGCGACGGGTGCCACGAGTGTGTCGAGGTGTGTCCCACGGCCGCCATCGCCGGCAAGCCGAAGCAGCGGCACGTGATTGACCAGGAGAAGTGCATCGCGTGCGGCGAGTGCTTCAACGTGTGCCCGGTGGATGCGATCCGGTACGGCCCGAAGGCTCGACCGGCGACCGCGAGCGCGGGCGCGACGACGTGAGGAGACCATGCCCACGGTGACGATTGACGGGCGCAGGGTCACGGTCCGGGAGGGGGCCTACGTGCTCGAGGCCGCGCGCCTCGCGGGCGCGCGCATCCCCGCCCTCTGTCACCACGAGGCGGTGGAGCCCATCGGGGCATGCCGTCTGTGCGTGGTGGACATCTGGAAGCCGGGGTGGGATGCGGACTCGTTCCGCCTGGTGGCCTCGTGCCTGTATCCTGTCGAGGAAGGGCTCGTGGTCCACACCGCGACCCCGCGCGTGATGGAGACGCGGCGGGTGGCCCTGGACCTGCTGCTCGCGCGTTGCCCGGAGACGCCGTTGGTCCGCGACCTGGCGCGCGAGTACGGCATCGAGGAGACGACCTATCGCAAGCGCGAGAACCCGGACGACTGCATCCTGTGCGGGCTGTGCACCCGCATCTGCGACAAGGTGGGACCCGCGGCGATCTCGACCCAAAGCCGCGGGGTCCTGCGCGAGGTCGCCCCGCCCTTCTTCGAGGCCCCGCCGGACTGCATCGGGTGCGGGGCGTGCGCCGAGGTCTGTCCGACGGGGCACATCAAGGTGACGGAAGACGGCTTTACAAGAACAATCTGGGGAAAGACATTTGAAATGCTGCGATGTCCGTCCTGCGGGCGGGCGTACCTGACGCGGGCCCAGGCCGAGTGGATGGCCGGCCGGGGGATGCCGGTGGAGCCCCTGTGTGATTCGTGCAAGCGGCGCCGCACGGCGGAAGTCGCGGCGAGTCTTGGGAGGCCGCGGTGAAACGCGTCTTTGTGGTCGAGGTTGAACGGTGCATCGCGTGCGGCAAGTGCGAACTGGCTTGCGCCTTCGCGCACGGCTCGCCGTCGCGTCCCTCTCAGTCGCGCATCCACATCGTGCGCCGGGGGCCGGAGGTGGGCATCCCCGTGGTGTGTTTTCAGTGTCACGAGGCCGCGTGCATGGCTGCCTGCCCGGTCGAGGCCCTCGTCCGCAACGAGGCCACGGGCGCGATTGAGGTCCTGTACGACCGCTGCGTTCGCTGCCGGCAGTGCGTCCAGGCCTGCCCCTTCGGCAACATGCAGTGGGACGATACGGAGCACCGCGTCCAGAAGTGCGACCTGTGCGGGGGCGATCCCCGCTGCGTCTCCTTCTGCCCCACGGGCGCCCTGTCCTACGTCCCGGTGGACCGCCTGGCCCACCGGGAGGACGAGACGCCGTCCCAGGTCCACCCCTGAATCGTGTCACCCGGACCGGCGTGTCCGGGAGAGGGCCGCGAGGCGGTCCAGGGTGGCGTCGTCGAGGATCAGGCCTGCGAGCAGGGCGGCCTCGCCGGGGTCGGGCCACGCCGGGGCGACCCGGGTCGGCGTGACCTCCACCCCCCCGCGCGCGGCCAGGAAGTCCAGGACGCCGGGCGCGAGTTCCACGGGGTCCACGCCGAGCCTGGACGCGAACTCCGCCCGGTCCACGGGGCGGTTGCGCGCGAGGGCCCGCGCGAGTTCCCAGCGCGCCTCGTGCCCCCGCTCGATCGCCGCGCCCCGATACGCCCATCCTCGATCGGGCATCCCCTCCGCCTCGCCGCCCGCGGCGAACTCGGTCCGATAGACCCCGTGGCCGAAGACGTGGGATTCGCCATACGGCCCGAAGGCCATCAGGGATCCGGGCCGGTCCGGGTGGTGCTCGTAGCGGTCCCGGGCCCACGCCGGGACAC
>DYKK01000152.1 GCA_020722625.1 Anaeromyxobacter dehalogenans | reverse complement strand
TCAGTGGACAGGTTCAGTGTCAGTGTCAGTGTCAGTGTCAGTGCCAGGCCCACGTTGGACGCGGGGGACGTGGCCTCGCGACAAGGCCACGTGCACCGCGACGCCGGACTCCGGACCCCGGACCCCGGATCCCGGCCTCCGGATGCCGGGGGGACAGGTTCAGTGGACAGGTTCAGGAACAGTGTCAGTGGACAGTGACAGTGGACAGTGTCCGTGCGGCGTTGGACGCGATGAGCGGGGGCGGATGGGCGTCCGGCCTCAGCCACCCGCGCGTCGAGTCCGGGCGGCGCGGACCACGCCGGCGGCCCACTCCGGGGTGCCGGCGGCGTGGACGTGGACCCAGGTCGCGAGCACGTGGTGTCGTCGCAGGCCGTCGCGGCCGCCGACCGCGCCCCGGCCCCGGGTCATGGCGAAGACGGTGGCGAGGTCGGGGTCGTGCGCGGAAACCATTGAATAATGAAATTCGTGTCCCCGGAGCCGCGTCCCCTCCGGGAAGAAGGGGTTGGGCCGGTCCACCAGGACCCCCGCGTACCCATGACCCTGGGGGGTGGGGCGGACCTCGATGTCCGCCGGCAGGACCCCGGACATGGGCCATGTCCGCCCCTGCCACGCGATGGTGCGGGCCAGGTACATCAGCCCACCGCACTCGGCGTACACGGGCAGACCGGCTTCCGCGGCGGCCCGCACGGCTTCCCGCATGGCTTTGTTGTTCGCGAGGCGCTCCGCGTGGGTTTCGGGGAACCCCCCGCCGAGGACCAGCGCGTCCAGCGGTGGGAGGGCCGTGTCGATCAGCGGCGACAGGAACACGAGGTCCGCGCCCGCGTCGCGCAGGGCCTCCAGGTTCTCGGGATAGTAGAAGGAAAAGGCCGCATCCCGGAACACCCCGATACGGACCCGGGGGAGTCCGTCCGGCGTGGGGCCGCGGCCTGCCGGGGGCTCGGGGGAGGGCAGGGGGCCGGCGTCCCGCGCAATGGCTTGGATTGCGGCGAGGTCGAGGCGCGAGGCCACCTCGTCCAGGCGGGCCTCCAGGCGCGCCGGGTCCGCCGTTTCGTGCAGGGGCACGAGGCCGAGATGTCGCTCGGGAAGGAGGTCGCCCTCCCGGAAGGCGGGAATCGCGCCCAGGACCGGAATGCCCGTCCGGTCCTGCACGGCCTCGCGGACGACGCGCTCGTGACGTGCGCCCGACACGTGGTTCAGGACCACGCCCGCGATGCGGACCCGAGGGTCGAGCGCGGCCATCCCCGCGACCACGGCCGCCGCGGTCGCCGTCACCTTCCGCACCGGGAGCACCAGGACCACCGGCGCGACCAGGAGTCGCGCGAGCGCCGCGGACGAGTGGGTCCCCCGCGCGTCCATCCCGTCGTGAAGCCCCCGGTTTCCCTCGACCACCGCGAGGCCGCCGGGCGGGGCGTGGCGCTGGAAGGACCGGAGGCACGCGTCCTCCCCCATCATCCACGTGTCGAGGTTGCGCGCCTCTCGGCCCGAGGCCCACGCGAGCCACGCCGCGTCAATGTAGTCGGGCCCCTTCTTGAAGGTCTGCACGGGCACGCCGTCCCGGACCAGGGCGCGGACCAGCGCGAGCGCGACGAGGGTCTTGCCCGAGTCGCCGCCGGTTCCGGCGATGAGGAGCCGTGGATGGGTGATCGCGGTCGCCATCTCGGGCGCAAGTGTACCGCCGATCGGGGGGAGGTTCTCCGCGGCGCCTCGCCGCTGCACCCGACACCGGGCGGGACGGGCAGGTCCGAACGAGGATCGGGTCGCCCGATCAGACGCACCCGGTCGGCTTGGGCAGGCCGGCGACCTTGCACGCCCCCTTGGCCGGGCCGCTCGGGAACAACTCGTAGATCTGCTTCAGCGGGAAGCCGGTCTCCTTGCAGAGTTTCCGGATCATCGGGGCGATGCCGAACTTCAGGTAGTAGTCGCGCAGGTAGTTGACGAGTTTCCAGTGGTCCTCGCCCATCTCCTCGACGCCCTCGGTCCTGGCGAGGTCGCGGGCCACGCCCTCGTCCCACGCGCCCGGGTCCTGGATGAACCCGTCCTCGTCAATCTCGATCGGCTTGCCGCCCAGGGTCACAACAGCCATCGGAAATCACCTCCGTGTCAAGACCGAAACCAACGAACCACCGCCGCGCGGCCTCCGTGCGGAGGGAGGCGGCCCACACGTGGTCTGATAGACTCCGGTCCTCCGCAAGTCAACCACGATGCCGCCAAAACCATGAAAGAAGTCAAGGCCCGGACGGAACACCGGTCGCCACGACCCAGTCCACGCCGCCCCGGCCGTCCACGAGGACGAACCAGAACCGCACCGGCACCGGCGCGTCGGGCGGAGTCCAGCGCGTCAGCAGGCGGGCCTCCTCGCCGGATGGCGTGCCCTCGAACAGGTTGCCCGGCTGGTCGGTCCGGGTCGCGTCCTCGAAGGAACCCGCGTCCGCGTAGAAGGCCACGGTCATGAACTCCTGAAGGTCCTCGACGCCCCCGGGAGGCATCAGGGACGGCAACAGGTACTTCTCCTTCGCGCCCTCCGCTGGAACCACCTCGATCCGCACGGACACGCCGGGGACGTACGGGACCTCCCCGGGTGTCCCCTGGGGCATGTCGTTCAGGCGGACCTCCCCGACCCTGGGGTTCTGATTCGCCGTGCGCCCCGGCGGGTTCTCGGGCGAGAAGACGACGGATTTCAGGGCGTACAGCGGGCGCTCGCCGCCGCGCACGACCACCTCCAGCCACACGGCCACCCCCGAGTGCACGGGGGTTCCGAACGTGGGGTCCCCGGCCTGGGCCGCCTCGACGAGGGAGCGCGGCACCTCCACATCGAACGGGGTCTCGCCGTCCGCGCAGGGGCCCGCGGCGAGCGTCGTGACGTCGCCCGCGCCCTCGCACGTCCGCGAGTCCCCGAGCGTGCACGACCGCACCTCGCACCCAAGCGTCCGGCCCTCGCCGTGCGGGTCCGCGATCAGCGCGGTGATGCGGACCGGCCACGCGGCGGGCGGCGCGTCCCCCAACAGATATTCGGGAGGCTCGGCCCGAACTCCCAGGACGCGCAGGTCCTGGACCAGGCTCGGGTCGTCGAAGCCCGGGCTGCACGCGGCCAGGGCCGCCAGGAGCGCGGGCAGGCGCCGGCGCGTCCAGGCGCGGGCAGGCGCCGGCGCGTCCAGGCGCGAGCGGGCGCTCCCGTCCCCATGTGCGATGGATGGCGTCAAAACACCCCCTTCACGCCGAGCGTCGGGAGGAACGGCAGCCCCCGCACGCCGTAACTCTGGTCGTAGCGATAGTCCCACGTCGTGAACTCGACGTTTTCCGCATTATAGACATTCTGAATATCCAAATACAACGAAAGCATCCACCGCTCGAAGGTCCAGGTCTTCTCGACGCGGAAGTCCAGTTGATGGAACAGGGGCCTCCGCTCGGACCGCCGCTCCCCGATGAGCGGCAGGTACTCGCCCGTGTCCGCCATGAAGGAGCCTCCGCGGACCGGGGTCGTCGGGTTCCCCGACACCAGGCGGAACCGGGCCCCCACCTCCCACCCGCGCCCGGGCCGCACGCTGCCCACCGCGGTCAGGATGTGGGTCTGGTCGAAGCGGCCCGCGGTCAGGGGCCGGCCCTCGCGCGAGACCTCCTCCGTGCGCGACAAGGTGTAGGCGACCCACCCGTAAAACCGCTCGGTCACGTCGTGTTTCAACAGCAGTTCCATCCCGTACGATCGTCCCCATCCCACGTTGGCGTAGTAGAACGGCTTGAACCCGCCTTCCGCGGTCACCTCCCCGCCCTCGGTCGGTACCGCCTGGTCGTGGCGCCGGATGTAGAAGCCCTGCACGTCCAGAAGCGCATGCGGGAGGAAGCGCCATTCCACGCCCGCGGAGACCTGTTCCGCCCCTTCGAGCCCCAGGTCCGGGTTGCCGTAGTCGGGGTCCAGGAAGACGTCGGCCGGCAACTGGTGGAAGATCCCCGCGCCCCCCTTCAGCGTGACTCCACGGCCCACGTCCGCGCGCACGGTCAGGCGCGGGTCCAGGGACCACCGCGTCCGGCCCAGGTAGAAGTACGAATCGAAGCGGACCCCGGGGATGACCTTCAGCCATCGCGCGGGCTCCCAGACCGCCTCGAGGTACGTCCCGAGCCCGTACCCCGAGATCGTGCGCGAGATCGCCTCCTTCCGGCCGCTCGTCTCGATGTCCGACGGGCCGCCCAGGAACGGGTGTCGCACGTCCTCTCCGGGGAGGAGGTAGTTCCGGCGCGGTGGCAGGTACGCCGTGTAGCGGTACCGGACCCACCCGAAGTCCACGCCGGGGCGGAGTTCGAGTCGAGGGTGGACCCGCCACGAGACCTCGTCCCGCACCCCCGCGTTCCACGTTGCGATGTCCAGGTTGCTTTCCTCGACCTCGAACGTTCCGAGGTCGTAGCCCAGGTGCGGCGCGAACGTGTGGGTCACGGACTCGGCCGCGTGCCACTCGTGGCGCGCGGTCAGCCGGTGGAACCCCGTGCGCGTGGCCAGGTTGAAGCGGTCCCGGTCCCTCTCGCTCGAAGTCGCCACGTCGAGCGAGTCGTGCGACCCGAACGCGAACACGGACAGGTGGTCGTCCCCCCGCAGGCGCGCGTCCAGCCGGGCCTGGTAGTCGTAATAGACCGGGACCACGGTCGTCCCGGACTTCCCCGAGGCCCGCAGGACCAGCGGGATGATCAGGTCGTAGTACGACCGTCGCAGGCCGACCTTCAGGCCCACGTCCTCGCTGACGGGGGCTTCCAGGTACCCGCTCGCGAAAAAGAGGTTGAGGTCCGCGACCCCATGCCAGACCGGCGGGACCTCGCGGGACGTCTCGACCTCCACGATCCCGCCCGTGGCCCGGCCATATCGGACGCCGAAGTTGCCGGGATAGAAGTCAATGCGTTGCAGGAACTCCGGGTGCAGGACGGACGGCCCGCCGAAGAAGTGATACAAGATGGGGATCTGAACGCCGTCCAGATAGACACCGGAGTCCTCCGGGTAGGACCCGCGCACCAGGAGCAGTCCCAGGACATAGGGTGATCGGGCCACGCCCGGCAGGTTCTGGACCACGCGGGCCGGGTCCCCGAAGGTCCCAGGCACCGTCGTCAATTCCCGTTGCGTCACCGTGTAGCGGGCCACGACCTCCCGCTCGCGCTCGCCCCGGACCACGGTCGTGTAGGGCGACTCCTCCAGGGGGCGCAGCCGGAACTCGACCTCCGTGACGTGGCCGGCGCGCACCTCGACCTCCGTGTCGAGCGGGCGGTAGTCGGGGGCGCGGACGTGGACCTGGTGCGTGCCGGGCGGGATCCCGGCCGCCTCGAACGCCCCTCCCGCGTCCGTGGTCACCTCCCCCTCGACCCCCTCGACCGAGACCGCGGCGCCGGCCACGGGCAGCCCGGTCCCGGACTCGCGCACGCGCCCGCGCAAGACGACCTCGGGGGCCGCCTCCTCGCTCACCGGCGGCGCGACCGGAACCCGCTCGACCCGGAAATGGTACACGTACTCGATCCGGACCGGCGCGGGCCGGCCGTCCACCTCGGCCGGGTCGAACTCGAAGGCCCGCACCGCCGCGACCGCGGCCTCGTCGAAGCCCCGGCCCGCGCCCCGAATCACGCGGACCTCGATGACCCGTCCGTCCTCCGCGATTTCCACCTCGAGTACCACGTCCGCCTCGACCCCGGCCCGCAACGCCTCGGCCGGGTACTCGGCCTGCACGAAGCGCCGCACCGAGGGGGGCTTCGTCAGGACGGGTTCCTGGGCGGGACGGGCATGGCGCACGCCTTCCTGGGCGTGGGCGCGCAACGGGTGGGTCGCCGGGGCGGTCACCAGGACCGCGAGAAGGAACGGGACCATGCCGCCCAGGGCACCGGACCTTCCGGCGGTGGTCGAACCCTGGTCGGACAACGGCATCCTCACGGCCTCAGTCCAGTACGAAAACGTACGTGTAAGGAATTTTCACGCGTACCGGTCGTCCGTCCACGCGGCCGGGCCGGAATCGCAGCCCCTTCGCGGCCCGGAGCGCCGCCTCGTCCAGCAGGGGATGCAGCGGCCGCAGGACCCGGGCCCGGGCCACCTTCCCCTCCTCGTCCACCACGACCTCGAGGACCACCTTGCCCTGGACCCCGAGCCGTCGCGCCTCGGCCGGGTACTCGGCCACGGAATCGCCCACCACACTCGGCATCTCGCGCACGGCCGCGACCGGCGTGGGGGCGCCCTCTCCGTCGCCGGTCCCGCCCGGTGCGGTCAGGCGCGGCCTTGGCGGCGCCGGAGGCGGCACGGCCAGGGATTCGCCCACCGGGACCGCGACCCCGGTCCCGGGCGCGGCCTGGACCGTGTTCTCCAGACGGATGCCGAAGGAGCGGGGCGACGGCGGGGCGGCCGGGACCGGGGGAGGCGCCGGGGTGGGCGGCGCGGGTCGCGCGACCGGCGGTCTGGTCTTTCGCGGGGGCCGCGTCGGTCTCGGGACCGGTTCGGGAGGGGGAGGGGCCGCCCGATCCACCGGCGGGGCGGTCTCGGAGGGAGTCGGCGCGGGAGTCTTCTTGGGCCGCGGCGCCCGCCGCTCCACGACGCGCAAGGGGATCGGAGGTGGTCGGGTCTCGGGGGGAGGTTCCATGCCCGCCAGAAGGACCAGGAGACCCGCGTGCGACCCCACCGACAGGACGAGCGCAACGCCCAGGACGACGCGGGAGCCATGACCCGCACGGTCCAACGGACCTCTCCCCCGACTGGAATGCGGTGGCGCTAGACCCTCCCTCCCGGGCTCGCGCGCTCCGTCGCGTCGGCCGTCCCGGAGGCGGGCATGAAGGCGATCAGGGTATCCGCGGCGGCCTGGGCCCTGGCGATGGCCCGCGCGGTCCGCCGCACGAAGTAGTTGTAAGCGATGACCGCGGGGATGGCGACGAAGAGCCCCGCCGCGGTCGCGACCAGGGCCTCGGAGATCCCGGCCATGACGGTCCCGGCCCCGCCGCGCGTGTCGAGCGACAGGTCATGGAAGGCCCGGATGATGCCGAGGACCGTGCCGAACAGCCCGATGAAGGGGGCGTTGTTCCCGAGGGTCCCGAGGATGGACAGGCGGCGCTCCAGGCGCTGTCGCTCGGTGGTCAGGGCCGCGTGGACCATCTTTTCGGCGGCCTCGCGGTCCTTTCGCGCGCCGTCCAGGCCCGCCCGCAGGACTTCGGCCTCGCTCCCGGGCCAGGTGCCCAGGACCTCGGCAAGCCCCTTCAGGTCCCCGGTCCGGAGGAGGGGCTCGACGCGCGCCTGGAGCCTCTCCCAGGCGGCCGCGTTTCCCCGGAAGTACCAGAACCGCTCGATCATGACCGCGACCGAGATCACGGACAGGGCGATCAGGAGCCACAGGACCCACTCGCTCCCGAGCAGGGCGACCTGCATCAGACGTTCGACCAGCATGGCGCGGGCACCTCCTTCTGGAAGCCCCGGGCTAGGTCCCGGGCACTCGCGGCATGGTAGGTCCTGTCAGGGGAGGGATCAAGGGCAACGCCGGAACCCCGGATGCCGGATGCCGGACTTCTACGAAGAAACCCGACGCGAACTTGGAACCGCGGGCACTTGGACAAGTTCAGGAACAGGGTCAGAGGGCAGGTTCAGAGACAGTGACAGTGTCAGTGTCGCGTTGGTCGCGATGGGCGGAGCCGTGAAGGCGAGGCCACGTGCAACGCGACTCCGGACCCCGGATCCCGGACCCCGGATCCCGGGGGTCAGGTTCAGGGACAGGTTCAGATGACAGTATCAGTGTCAGTGTCAGTGTCAGTGCCAGGACAACGTCGGTCGCGGGGACGGGGCGTGACGACGGAGCCACGTGCACCGCGACCCCGGACCTCGGATCCCGGACCCCGGATCCCGGATGCCGGTGACCG
>DYKK01000151.1 GCA_020722625.1 Anaeromyxobacter dehalogenans | reverse complement strand
CTGTGTTGGAATAAAGCGCACTGGCTCCATTGGCGGTGTTGGAATACCCCGTTGTATTGCTAAGAAGCGCCCCGTCTCCATTGGCGGTGTTGGAATCCCCCGTTGTATTGTTAAGAAGCGCCCCGTATCCATTGGCGGTGTTGGAAAACCCCGTCGTATTGGAATAAAGCGCCCCGAACCCATTGGCGGTGTTGGAATACCCCGTTGTGTTGGAATAAAGCGCCGAGTCTCCATTGGCGGTGTTGGAATTCCCCGTTGTGTTGGAATAAAGCGCCTCCCTTCCATTGGCGGTGTTGGAATTCCCCGTTGTGTTGGAAGAAAGCGCCCCGGACCCATTGGCGGTGTTGGAATCCCCCGTTGTGTTGGAAGAAAGCGCCTGGTATCCATCGGCGGTGTTGTGACCCCCCGTTGTGTTGGAATAAAGCGCACTGGCTCCATTGGCGGTGTTGGAATCCCCCGTTGCGTTGGAAAAAAGCGCCCAGGACCCATTGGCGGTGTTGTAAGAGCCCGAGGTGTTGCTAGTGCCCGCCTGGTATCCGATGAACGTGTTGAAAGTCACGCTGTCGAAGTTCACCAGGTTTGCCACCTGCAACGTGTTGTTGGGTGTGGTCGTGCCGATTCCGACCCTGTTGTTGACCGAGTCGATGTACAGGGTCCCTGAATCGAAATTCTGGTTGCCGGTCAGGGTCGCGGCGGTCCCGGAGATCTTTGTCGGGGCGATCGCGGCCGACGTGCTGATGTCCGCATCTGTGATCGTCCCGTCGGTGATGGTCCCTCCCGTGCCCCCGCTGACCGCACTCAGGGTCGCAAGCGCGCCGAGGCCCAGGTTGGTGCGGGCGTCCGCGGCCGTGGTCGCGCCGGTGCCACCGTGTGCGATGGCCACCGTGCCCGAAAGCGAAATGTTTGGTGCCGTCCCTCCGGTGGACGCCAGCGGCGCGCTGGCCGTCACCGAGGTCACCGTGCCGCTCGAATCGTCGTCAGTCTCGCACGTGACCGTGCCGTCCTCGGCGATCACCCGGATGGACGACCCGGCGGGGCACGTGCCGCTCACACGCCTTTGCAGGACCGTGGTGTCCGCGTTCAGGGTCACGGCCCCGGTCGTCCCGCCGCCCGACAGACCCGTGCCCGCGGTCACCGCCGTGATGTCGCCCCCGGAGTTCGTGTCAACGTCCTCCGCGCACGCCCAGTTCGTTCCGTTGAACTTCATCACCTGGCCGTTCGTACACCCGTTGCCGCCCAGGTCCACGAACGCGATCGAGCCGTCCGCGATGGTCCCTCCCGTGCCCCCGCTGACCGCACTCAGGGTCGCGAGCGCGCCGAGGCCCAGGTTCGTACGGGCGCCTGCTGCCGTGGTCGCGCCAGTACCACCATTGGCAATGGGTACCGTACCCAGCGAGATGTTCGGGGTCGCTCCCCCGGACGACGCCAGCGGCGCGCTCGCCGTCACCGAGGTCACGGTGCCGCCGGAATCGGCGTCCGCGGCGCACGCCCAGGCGGAACCGTCCCACTTGGCCACCTGGCCTGACGCGCATGAAAGGCCGGCCAGGGTGTCCGTATCCGTGTCCACGTCCGTAGCGCAGACCACGGTTCCGCTCGCGTCGATACCCGCCACCTTGTCCGTGCCGGTGCAGGCCTGGCGGGAAAGCGCGAAGTCGGCGCCCGAGTAGGTCGTATCCGTGTCCGTCTCGCACGTGACCGTGCCGTCCTCGGCGATCACCCGGATGGACGACCCGGCGGGGCACGTGCCGCTCACACGCCTTTGCAGGACCGTGGTGTCCGCGTTCAGGGTCACGGCCCCGGTCGTCCCGCCGCCCGACAGACCCGTGCCCGCGGTCACCGCCGTGATGTCGCCCCCGGAGTTCGTGTCAACGTCCTCCGCGCACGCCCAGTTCGTTCCGTTGAACTTCATCACCTGGCCGTTCGTACACCCGTTGCCGCCCAGGTCCACGAACGCGATCGAGCCGTCCGCGATGGTCCCTCCCGTGCCCCCGCTGACCGCACTCAGGGTCGCGAGCGCGCCGAGGCCCAGGTTCGTACGGGCGCCTGCTGCCGTGGTCGCGCCAGTACCACCATTGGCAATGGGTACCGTACCCAGCGAGATGTTCGGGGTCGCTCCCCCGGACGACGCCAGCGGCGCGCTCGCCGTCACCGAGGTCACGGTGCCGCCGGAATCGGCGTCCGCGGCGCACGCCCAGGCGGAACCGTTCCACTTGAGCACCTCTCCCGCGCCGCATCCGCTGTCGCCGAGGTGTTCCTTGAGCACAGCGCCGGGGGCGATCTGAAGGGCGGCCGCGATGCCGGTGACATCCCCCTGAAACACCGTGCCCGCGGTCAGGTCGTCGCCCGAGTCCTGGTCCCAACCAGGAACCGCCGCGGCCAGCTCGCCGGGCGTGTCGTACGCCGCTCCCCTGGCCCACGACTCCACCGTGCCCTGGTCCAGAGAAAACGTCACGCCCGTCAGCACAAGGCCCGTGCCCGCCATGTACTTCGTGTCCGCGTCCGGCGTGCAGACCACGTTGCCGTTCTCGTCGATGCCCGCCACCTTGTCCGTGCCGGTGCACGCCTGGCCGGAAAGCGCAAAGTCGGCGCCGGTGTACTCGTGGAACGTGTCCACGTCGTCCCCGCACAACCACGCCCCCGTCCGGTCGTCCCACTTGAGCACCTGGCCGCCCCCGCAGCCGCACGCCCCGAGGTCCACGCATGAAAGAGACCCGTCCACGACCATGGCGCCGTCTATCGAGTCCGCCTGCCCCTCGTTCACGTAGGTCGCGTCGTGATGGTGGTTCACGTCCGCCTTGCCCGCCAGCGCCGCCTCCATCTCGGGCTGCAAGACCACGCTGCCGGGGAGCTGCGTCTCCCCCACCTGCCCGGTCAGGTCCGCAAGCGCGTGAGTGTGGTCCGCCGCGGCGAAGGCGTCCGCCCCATGACCCCCCAGCGTCTGCGCATCCGTGGCCCGCAACGCGTACGGCACGCTCACCACCCGCATGCGCGGCTTCATCTCCGCGTCACCGTCCACCGTGACACCCAGGTACACCTCTTCGCTCGCCACCAACTCGGGCGGGATGGGATTCGAGGGGTCGTTCCCCAGGAGCACGTGAAACCTCCCCTGGTCCACGTACACGTCGTAAGTGTCGGACCACAGCACGTGTCCGGCTTCAAACGACGTGGCGTCGTCGTAAAGGGTGATCGTGATGTACGTCTCGCCCGTGAAGTCGCCCGCGGCGGACCCCAGACGGCCCGAGAAGTTCAGGACCCACGGTACGTCCGCCAGAGCCACGGCGCCTACCCCGAGCATCGCCGCCACCAGGACCGTGTTCAGGATGTGCCTTTTCATTTCATCTCCTCCCAAGTGAATCCCCGCCCCCAAAACAATCCACGCCGGCCCCCCATCATGGTTCGAACCCGGCGCTCATCACCCAGTGGTCGGATGCCATGGCCCCGCCCTCGGACCAGCCCGGCATCACGCAGCTCATCCCGTAGGTCGCGCTCTCGACACCCAGCAGACCCCCAGGAGTGAGCTCCGCCTGCAACAGCCTCACCTCTTCGATGCACACACCGTCCACGCAACCACCGGCACACGTCACCTCGTCAAAGCCGTACTCGCACGCCCCGCTGGCAGGATTGCACGAGCCTCCCACCTGCCACGCCTTCAACGTCTTCGCATCGAGGCACTCGTCCGGGGGTGGGTGATTGCACACCACCAAGATCCCCACGCACACACCCGTGTCGCAAGCGTCATCCCTCGTACAGGGGGTGCCGTCGTCGCACCCGACGCCGTCCAGGTATGGGTACACGCACGAACCGGACTCGCACGTCCCCGCGCCGAAACACGGCCCGGGAGGATCGCCGCAGTCCACTCCCTCGCACGGATCACCCAGGCACGCACCGGCCTCGCACCCGGCGCTGCAGGTCGCCTCTTGCGACTCGTACGTGCATCCTCCACTCGAGGAATCGCAGACCCCCACCGCCGCGTAACTCTTCAACGTGGTCCCGTCCAGGCACTCGTTCGCGGGCGGCGTGTCGCAGACCTTCGGAGCACCCGAACACAATCCCTCGTGGCACGCGTCGCCCTGGGTGCACGGATTCAGGTCGTCGCAATCAGCCGTGTTGTACCCATGCGTACAGCCCTCGCCCTCCTCGCAGGCGTCGTCCGTGCACATGTCCCCGTCGTCGCAGTCCACGGGATCGCCGCCGCACACCCCCTCGGACGTGCACTCGTCTCCGACGGTGCATTCCAGCCCGTCGTCGCACTGGGCCCCCTCCTCGGCCGCGTGCAGGCACCCGGCCACCGCGTCGCACGTGTCCGCCGTGCAGAGGTTGTGGTCGTCACAATCCAGAGGCGTCCCCTTGCACTCTCCCTCCACGCAGACCTCGTCAAGAGTACACACGCTCCCGTCGTCGCACGGAGCACCGTCCAGGGCCGTGTGGAAACACCCGTCCACCTTGTCGCAGCCGTCCTCGGTGCACGGATTCGTGTCCGTGCAATCCACCGCCTCTCCCTGGCAGTGCCCCGCCACGCATTCGTCGCCTTGCGTGCACGCATCCCCGTCCTCGCACGGTCCCGTGAGCGCCTGGTGTTGGCAGCCGACCCCGGGCTCGCACGTGTCCACCGTGCACCGTTCCTCGTCGTCGCAACTCACCGGATCACCCACGCACTGGCCCGCCACGCACTGGCCGTTTTCCGTGCATGGATCCCCGTCCTCGCAGTCCGTGCCGTCCTCGGACACCGCCCGGCCGCACTCCCCCTCCGAGCACACCGCCCGCTCGCACGGCCCAAGGCCCGGGACCTTGCCCTCGCACTCCTCGTCGGTCACGCACCTCACCACCACGTCGCTGTCAGGACCCGGGTCCACAGGCGGCACTTCGGCGTCAGGTCCGGCGTCCGTGGGGGGGACATCAACGTCCTGACCCACCTCCGGCACGTCCGACCCGGGGTCCCCCGCGTCCAGGACATCCGGTGGGACCGGCACGTCGGGCGCAACCCCGGGGTCCTCTTTCCCCCCGTCGACACCGGGGCCGGGGTCCACGGACGGTGTGCCGCCACCTCCTCCCCCGCATGCAAACAGTGCCAGCGAATACAAGACAACAATAGCGTTCGGGAAATGTCTCATGCCCCCCCCTGGTTGGCCCATGGGAGCGTTCTTCCTCAAAACCCTCCCGGAAAGCGAGTATCCCGAAGGATTCTGGAGGATGTCAAGGAGAGTTTCTGCAACGAAAAACTGCCTGAAAAACACGGGACGTTGGGGGAGTTGGGCCGGGCCACGCCGTGTCCCAGGGTGGTGAATCGGTGCTTGGTCGTCTTGAGGTAACTTCAAGGTCTTGCGGAAACTGGTGACGGATTTCGGACCATTGACATCGCCCGGCGGTTGGGGTAGCCAGCACCACCAGGGACGTGGACGGCGGTTTGCCGCGCGACGGAGGTTCCGGTGGATTCGTACGAGTGCATCACCTGCGGGTACGTTTATCATCCCGCCGAGGGCGATCCCCAGGGCGGCATCCCGCCGGGGACCCGGTTCGAGGACCTGCCCGACGACTGGGTGTGCCCGGTCTGTGGGGCGTCCAGGGAGATGTTCGAGAAGGTCGAGGGCGGCGGCCAGGGATGACCGCGATGGCGAGGACGTGCGTGATCGTCGGGGCCGGGGTGGCCGGGGTCGAGGCCGCCGCGGCGCTTCGGTCCCGGGACGGGGACTGCCGGGTCCGGATCGTCGGGGCCGAGCCGACTCCCTTCTATGCGCGGATCCGGCTTCCGGAGGTCCTCGCCGGACGCACGGACCCTTCCCGTCTGGTCCTGCGAACCCCGGACTGGTATCGCGAACGCCGGCTCGACCTCGACACGGGAGTCCGGGTCGAGGCCCTGGACCCGGCGCAGGCCCGGGTGCGGCTGTCGTCCGGGGAGTGGGTCGCATACGACGCGCTCTTGCTCGCGACGGGGGCGACGCCGTTCGTTCCGCCGATCCCGGGGGTGGACCTGGAGGGGGTCTTCACCTTGCGTAGCCTCGAGGACGCGCTGCGCCTGCGGGAGCGGGCCCATGCCTCGTCCCGGGCCGTCGTGATCGGGGGAGGGCTCCTGGGGATCGAGGCGGCCGCGGCCCTGCGGCCCCTCGGCGTGGTCGTGGTGGAAGCCGCGCCGTGGCTGCTCCCGCGGCAACTGGACCGCGGTGGGGCCGCGGTGGTCCAGCGGGCCCTGGAGGCGCGCGGCCTCGAGTTCCGGCTCGAGGCAAAGGTCCTCGGCATCACCGGCCCCGGGCGCGTCCAGGCGGTGTCCCTCGCGTCCGGGGAGGAACTGCCCGCGGACCTCGTCCTGGTCGCGGCGGGGGTGCGGCCCGAGACCTCGCTTGCCCGGGACGCGGGTCTGGACGTGGGCCGAGGCATCCGGGTGGACGACCGGATGGCGACCTCGACCCCCGGGGTGTACGCCGCCGGGGATTGTGCGGAACACGGGGGGCGGGTCTACGGGATCTGGCCGGCCGCGGAGGCCCAGGGGCGGACCGCCGGAGCGGCGATGGCCGGGGAGGACCCGCGGTACCAGGGCACGGTGCCTTCGAATACGCTCAAGGTCACCGACCTCCCGGTCTTTTCCGCCGGGGACGTGGACCCGGCAGGGGCCGTCGAGTCGGAGGTCACCACCGGCGAGGGGCGGTACCGCAAACTCGTGCGGGACCGCGAGGGGCGCCTCGTCGGGGCGATCCTGATCGGAGACCTGCGCGAGCGGCGGGCCGTCCTGGACGCCGTGACCGCCGGCGCACCGTTCGCCGCCGCCCCTGGCAGCGCATCTGGAAAGGAGGGACCATGAGCACGAGCCGGACCCAGGTGACCGCGATGCTGAACGCGGCCCTCGAGATGGAGGAGCGCGGATTCGACTTCTACCGACAGGCCGTGGAGACCTGCCGGGACGAGGCGGCCCGCGAGGTCTTCCGTACGCTCCAGACGGACGAGGCCGTCCACGCGAAACGGATTCGCGCGATCGCCGCGTCCCTCGAAGACCGCGGGGCCTTCGGGGACGAGTGGCGCTCGCAGTCCGTGTCCCACGTGGACCTGACCGGCCTCTTCCGCGGGCTCGCCGGGCGGCGGGACGCGGCGGCGGCCCGGGCGGAGGCCAGTGATCTCGAGGCATTGGACGTGGGAATCGCTCTCGAGACCCGCTCCATCCGGTTCTACGAAGACCATCTCGCCCAGGCGACGGACGAGGCCGAGCGACGCTTCCTGGAGGCCATGATCGGCGAGGAACGCAGCCACCACCAGGCGTTGCGGGATACGCGCCTGTACCTGACCGACCCGGCGGCCTGGTACGCCGCGCACGAGGGGACCCACGCGGACGGGGGATGACCGGGGCCGCACGGGCGGACCCGGAGGTCAACGAACGCTCAAGGAGGCGCCATGACCATCGAAGAGGCCCTGAACACGGCGATCGAGTTCGAAGCCAGGGTGCACGACGTCTATGCCGAGGCCGAGGCGACCGAGACCGACGCGGTCGCGAAGCGGACCCTGTCGGTCCTGGCGCGGGAAGAGGGCTATCACGTCCAGTATCTGCGCAAGCGCCGCGAGGAGTGGCTCGCCACGGGGCGGATTCGGCCCGAGGAGGTCCGGACATCCGTCCCCTCCCGAGCCGAGATCGAGCGCGGAGTCCAGGCCCTGCGCGAGCGGCTGTCGGGTTCGGCCCGCCCGCCCCACCGCCAGCACGTGGTGCTCCTTCAGCGCGCGCAGAAGGTCGAGGAGGAAACGAGCGCCCACTACCGGGCGCTGGTCTCGCGGATCGAAGGGGACGCCCGGGCGATGTTCGAGCATTTCCTCGAGATCGAGGAGGGACACCTCGCCCTCGTCTCCGCGGAACTCGACACGGTCCAGGGGCTCGGGTTCTGGTTCGACGTCCAGGAGTTCGACCTGGAGGCGGGGTGA
>DYKK01000150.1:3440-7932 GCA_020722625.1 Anaeromyxobacter dehalogenans | reverse complement strand
CCCGACCCCGTGGTATCGTACCCCCCGATGAGTGCCGGCCTCCCGATCTCGAACCCGCGCAGCCGCGGTCCCCTCGCGGTCCTCCTCCGGATCGGGACGTTCCTGTTGGTCTGTGGGGTCGTGGCGGCGGGCGAGGCCGCCGTGTTTCTGTACGCGTGGTTCGCGAGGGACCTCCCGATCATCCCGCCCTTCGAGGCGATCCGGTTCGGGACGGTCAGCACGGTCCGTGCCGCGCACGGGCAGGTTCTGGCCGAGGTCTTCGAGGAGCGGCGCTACCTGCTCCCGCGGGACCGGATCCCCGACCGGCTGGTGCAGGCGTTCCTGGCCTCGGAGGACGCACGCTTCTTCGAGCATTCGGGGCTGGACCTCGCGGGGATCGCGCGGGCGGTGGTCGCGAACGTCCGCGCCGGTCGAGTGCGCGAGGGGGCGAGCACCCTCACCCAGCAACTGGCCCGCAGCCTCCTCCTCGGCCACGAACGGACGCTCGCCCGCAAGGTCCGCGAGGCGATCCTCGCCCGTCGCATCGAGGACATCTACACGAAGGACCAGATCCTGCTCCTGTACCTGAACCTCATCTACCTGGGCGAGGGGACCTACGGGGTGCAGGCCGCGGCCCGAGGGTACTTCGGGAAGGACGTGTCGGAACTGACGCTGTCCGAGGCCGCAATCCTCGCGGGGCTGCCCCAGGCCCCGAGCCGCGTGAACCCCGTCGCGGACCCCGAGGGAACGCGGGCGCGGAGGGACCGGGTCCTGAAGCGGATGTTCGAGGCGGGCGTCATCACGGCCGCCCAGGAGTCGGAGGCCCGCAGCGAGACCATCCGGACCCTGGGCCGGCGGGACAACCTCGGGGACCGGGCGCCCATCCCGGCCACGGAGGTGATCGAGACCCTGGGCCTTCGGAAGGGGATCGAGGCCAATCCCTTGCAGAGCGAGGGCGGCCTGGTCGTGGAGACCCCGGTGGACCTCGGGTTGCAACGCCTCGCCCAGGACGCCGTGTTCGAGGCGGCCGCGAGGCTGGCCCGGCGGCAGGGGTATCGCGGACCGCTGGCCCACCTGGCCCCGGAGCAAACCCACGCCTTCCTCGCCCGGAACCGCGAGTGGCTCGCGACGCGGGGGTGGTGGCCGGACCTTCCCCGGGGGCCCCTCCTGCTGGCCCTGGTGCGCGAGGTCTCGCGCGAGGGGGCGCGCCTGGCCGTCGGTCCGGACGCGGGAGGCTTCCTGCCGCTCGACGGGATGACGTGGGCCGCCCCGTACACGGAGTTCCCGGTCGCGGACCCCGCGACGGGGGAGCGGAAGGAGGTCGCACGGGTCTCGCTGGACGGCCGGGTGAAGGACGCGACGGCGGTCCTGAGGCCGGGGGACGTCGTCCTGGTGACTCGGGCCGCGGGGAGGTCCGCCGACCGCCCGGGGAGCCGGAAGGACGGGGAGGCCGGGGAGGAGGGCTTGCGGTTCGACCTCGCGCAGTTCCCAGGGCCGCAGGCGGCGCTCGTGGTGGTCGAGCCGCGGTCCGGGGCGGTTGTGGCCGTGGCCGGGACCACGGACTTCGACCTCTCGCAGGTGGACCGCACGCGGTCCGTCCGGCAGACGGGGAGCGCGGTCAAGCCGGTCTATTACTCGAAGGCCTACGACCTCGGCATCCCGCCCTCCACCGTGGTCAGCGGGGCCCCGTTCCGGCAAGGGTCGTGGGCCCCCACGGGGGAGAAGGGGGCGCCGGACATGACCCTGTTCGAGGCCCTGACCCGGTCCGAGAACACGGTGTCCCTGCGCGTCTTCCGGATGGTCCTGGACCGCGTGGGGGCCGAGGGGTTGAACGACTGGGCCCGGGGCCTCGGCCTGGACGGCCGGTTCCAGGGGTTTTCGGCCGAGGCCCTGGGCGTGGACGCCACCCCGCGGGAGATGGCGGGCCTGGTGGCGACCTTCGCCGCGGGCGGGGTGCGTCCGGACCTGACCCTTGTCCGGGCGGTCCGCGACGGGCAGGGCCGCCTCCTGGTGGACCGGCGCTCGGCGCGCGACCCCATGACGCCGGTCCTCGACGCCCTGGCGCGCGAGGTGGCCTCGGGTCCCGATGCGGCCCGGCGGACGGTCACGAGGGAGGTCGCCTTCCTCGCGGCCTCGAACCTCCGGAGGGTCGCGGAGGTCGGGACCGCGTCGCGGGCGCGCAGACTCGGCCGACCCGTGTGCGGAAAGACCGGCACGCTGCCCTACGATGTCTGGTTCGCCGGGTGGACCCATGAGGTCGCGGCGGTGCTGTGGGTCGGACAGGACCAGCGCGAGCGCTTCCTGGGGCGCAGCCGCGTGGCCGGGAAGGTCTATGGGGCGGACACCGCTCTGCCCCCGTGGCTCGACTTCGTGCGCGCGGCGACCGCCGGCCGCCCGGTGGTGGACGACCTGGGCCGGGTCCCGGAGGGCGTGGTCGTGGTGTCCGTGGACCCCGCGACCGGACTGTTGGCCCGGGACAAGGGGATCCCCATCCCGCACCTCGCCGGCACGGAACCCACCGAGCCCGCGCCCTTGCCGGACGAGGGCCCCGTGGACGACCGACTCGCGGACTTTTGACCGGGCCGTCGGACAGGAGACCCAGCCCTAATTTTCGTTCTCTGATCGGCCGTTCAAGAGTAGCATGACGCCCATGGACGATGCGTTGAAAGTCCTGGTTTTCGATCCCGACCCGGCGTCGCGCAAGACCCTGCGACAGGCCCTGGCCGCGGCAGGCCTGAACGCGATCGAGGCGGACCCCGAGGCGGACCTCCGCCGGGTGGTCGAGACCGCGCGGCCGGACCGGGTGGTGCTGGACGCGGGGCGCCTGGCGGACCTGCTGGAACGCCTCGACGCGGTGACCGAGGGTGCCCTGGCCGGGGTCTTCGTGCACGTGGCCGGCCATCTCGTGTACGCCAACCCGCGCATGGCCGAGATGCTCGGATACTCCATCGAAGAGATCCGCAATTTCTACGGCTCTTCGGTCCTCGACTTCGTCCACCCGGACGACCGGGCCCTGGTGGCGGACCGGATGCGGAGGAGGATGGCCGGTGAGCACGTCCCTCTCTCCTATTCTTTCCAGATGCTTCACAAGGACGGCCGTCCGGTCCCCATCGAACTCCTGGTCACCGCGATTCGCTGGGCCGGCCGGGACGCGGTGCTCGGCCACGTGGTGGACCTGACCGAGCGCGAGCGTGCGCGCCGGGAACTGTCCGACGCCCTCGGATCGGCCCATCGTCGCGCCGATGACAACCAGGCCCTGTACGAAGCGATGAAGGAAGTCCTGGAAAGCGACGACTTCGATGCCACCATCCAGCGGGTGTTCGAGCGGTGCCGGACCCAGGTGGGCGCGGGGGCGGGCTACGTGGCCCTGCTGGGCCCGAGCGGGGAGCACGAAGAGATCATCTACACAGAGCTGGGGGACAGGACGTGCCGGGTCGAAGTGGACGGGCCCGTGCCGATCACCGGCTTGCGGGCCGAGGTGTACCGGACCGGCGAGGCCCGGGTCGTGAACTCGTTTTCAGGGTCCCCGTGGGAGGACGCGCTTCCACAGGGGCATCCGGCCCTGGACAACGTGTTGTTTGTCCCCTTGCGGGCCGCGGGCTGCAACCTGGGGATCCTGGGGCTCGCGAACAGGCCCGGGGGGTTCAGCGACGAGGACGCGCGGCTCGCCGCGCACTTCGGGAGTGTGGCGGCCGTGGCCCTGCACAACCGCCGGATGAACGACGAGAAGCTGAGGATCCAGGCGCAATTGCTCCAGGCCCAGAAGATGGAGGCCGTGGGCGTGCTCGCCGGGGGTATCGCCCACGACTTCAACAACATCCTGACCGAGATCACGAGCAACGTGTCCCTGGCCCTGCTGGACGCGCGTCCGGACGAGCCGCTGCGCGAGGTGCTGGAAGAGGTGGCCGCGTCGGCCCAGCGCGCCGCGGACCTCACCCAGAAGCTCCTGGCCTATAGCCGCAGGCAGGTGTTCGAGAAGCGGTTCATCTTCCTGAACGACGTGGTCCGCGACATGGAAAGGATGCTCAGGCGCCTCCTCGGCGAGGATGTGGACCTGGTCCTGGACCTCGCGGGCGACCTGGGCGTGGTCCTGGCCGACCCCGGGCAGGTGGAACAGTGCGTGATGAACCTGTGCGTCAATGCGCGCCAGGCCATGCCCGAGGGCGGCAGGCTCACCATCGAGACGCGAAACGTCCCTCTGGACGAGGCGTACGCCACGACCCACCCTTACACGAAAGCCGGCGATTACGTCCTGCTGGCCGTGACCGACACCGGCGTGGGCATGGACGAGGACGTGCGGTCCAGGGCATTCGACCCCTTCTTCACGACGCGCGAGAGCCAAGGGGGCACCGGGCTCGGCCTGGCCGTGGTCTATGGGATCGTGAAGCAGCACGGCGGGTCCGTGGAGGTGTACTCCGAGGTGGGCAAGGGCACCACGCTCAAGTTGTACTTCCCGCGCGTTCAGGAAAGGGCGGAGCCGGTCCGGGCCAGGAAGAAGGGGACCGGGACGGTG
>DYKK01000150.1:0-3340 GCA_020722625.1 Anaeromyxobacter dehalogenans | reverse complement strand
CCGTATCCTGGAGCGTCTGGGCTACACCGTGCTCCAGGCGTCCAACGGAAAAACGGCCCTGGAAGCGGCAGCGGGGACCGCGGGCACCCTCCACCTGCTGGTCACGGACGTGGTGATGCCCGAGATGAGCGGGAGGGAACTGGCGGCCAGGCTCAAAAAGAACCATCCCCTCCTGCGCGTGCTGTTCACGTCCGGGTACCCGGCCGGCGCGGCCGTGGGCAACGGCCTGATCGAGGCAGGGGGGCGGTTCCTGCCGAAGCCTTACACGGTGGAGGCGCTGGCCCGGGCGATTCGAGAGGTCCTGGACGATCCGGCGGAGGGAGGGAGTCGTGGAACCTGACCTGGCTGCAGCGCACGACGACGGACCTGTGCGGGTCCTGGCAGTGGACGACGAGCCGGCGATCCGGGAGGCCTACCGGAAAATCCTGGTGGGACGCGGGACCCCGGAGGGACACCCCCTCTGGCTCGAGGGGACCGGGGCGCTTTTCTTTGAAGAAGTAGCCTGGGGCCCCACGCACCAGGGCTTGGAACTCGTCCTGTGCGACTCCGGGGATGGTGGCGTGGAGGCGGCCAGGCTTGCGGTGGCGGCGGGCCGTCCGTTCCACGTGGTGTTCATGGACGTGCGCATGCCCGGCGGGCGGGACGGGATCGAGGCGGCCGAGGCGATCCGCGCCTTTGACGGGCGCGCCCAGATCGTGTTCGTGACGGCCTACATGGACCAGACCCCGGACGACATGGTCCTGCGGGTGCCGCCCGTGGACCGGCTGTTCTACCTGCAAAAGCCCTTCACGGCCGCCGAGATTCGCCAGTTCGCCCGGTCGCTCTCGGCCAAGTGGCGGGTGGAGCGGGACCTTCAGGCCCACCAGGAGGGCCTGGAAAGGCTCGTCCAGCAGCGGACCCGGGAGGTCGAGCGGTCCAGGCTGGACATCATCCTGCGCCTGGCCAAGGCCGGCGAGTATCGCGACGAGGCCACGGGCCGCCACATCGTGCGGGTGGGCGAGTACACGCGCGTCCTGGCCGAGGCCCTGGGAATGGATGCGAAATTCGTCCGTCTGGTGTCCCTGACCAGCCCGCTACACGACATCGGCAAGATCGGGGTGCCGGACGGGATCCTGCTGAAACCCGGGAGGCTGACCCCGCGCGAGTTCCGGATCATGCAAAGGCACTGCCGCATCGGGGCCGACATCCTGCAGAACGACCCCAGCGGGATCACCAACCTGCTTCGGCACCTGTCCCTGGAAGAGACCGAGGGCGCGGACAACCCCATCATCCGGATGGCGTCGTCCATCGCCCTGGGCCACCACGAGCGCTGGGACGGCCAGGGCTACCCGGGCGGGATCCGGGGTGCGGACATCCCGATCGAGGCCAGGCTCACGGCCCTGGCCGACGTGTACGACGCGCTCAGGAGCCCGAGGCCCTACAAGGAGGCGTTTTCGCACGAACAGGCCGACGCCCTCCTGGCGGAGGGGGCGGGAACCCAGTTCGACCCGGACGTCTTCGACGCGTACCGGCGCAAATCCACGCTCTTCGATGAACTGTACAGGACCTTGACCGCCTGAGCCACCGCGGCCAGGGTATCCAGAAGCCGCCGTCACACCCCGCTCATCGCGTCGAACGTGGAACTGACACTGACACTGATACTGTCACTGCCACTGTCCCCTGCCACTGAACCTGTCCACTGACCCTGTCCCCGGGGTCCGGGTTCCGGAATCCGGGATCCGGGGCCCGGGGTCGCGGTGTACGTGAGTGCATCGTCACGCCCCCTTCCCCGCGTCCAACGTGGACCTGGCACTGTCACTGACACTGACACTGACACTGTCACTGCCACTGTCCCCTGCCACTGGACCTGAACCTGAACCTGTCCCCGGGGTCCGGGTTCCGGAATCCGGGATCCGGGGCCCGGGGTCGCGGTGTACGTGAGTGCATCGTCACGCCCCCTTCCCCGCGTCCAACGTGGACCTGGCACTGTCACTGACACTGACACTGACACTGTCACTGCCACTGTCCCCTGCCACTGGACCTGAACCTGAACCTGTCCACTGAACCTGTCCCCTGTCGCTCCCTCGCCGGGGAGTCCACGGTTGTCTGTGCGATCGGTCGCGGGATGGCGCGAGCGGAGATTGATGGCGGACCTGGGTCGGGTCGTTCGACTTGACACCGCGCCGCGACTTCCCCTACGGTTCCTCTCTGGAGGTTCGCGGATGCTCGAGGGGATCCACGAGGCCCGGACGGACGAGTTCCGGCGCGTGCTGAGGGCGTGCGCGCTCGCCGTCGCAAAGGGCCGCCAGGCGGTCGTGCTCGCCGTGCCCGGCGACCAGGACCCTCGCGGGTTCCTGCGCGCGTTCCACCGCCACGTCGTCAGGAAGGCGGGCCGTCCGGTCCGACTCATCGAGTCGCGCCCGTCCGCGCCCGCGGCCATCGGGGAGGTCGCCGCCCGCCTGGGAGGGCCGGGCGGGGCGGCTCCACCGTCGCGGGGGTCCCTGCTGGACGCGCTGGACGCCCGCGAGCGGTGCTTCGAGCGGTGGCGCGCGGCCCTGGAACGCGACCTCGCCACGGACGAGGAGGCGGGCGGACCCGGGCTCCTGCTCCTGGATGCGGACCTCGCCCGGGAGCCAGACCTGTGGGCCTTCCTGGCCCATCTGTCGCCCCGCGAGACCCTGTGGCGGGCCCTGGGGGTGCCGCGCGCGGGTCGGGCCGTGGTGGTGGCGGCCGTTCCCGTCGGGCCGGGTGACGAGGGGCCGGGCCTGGTCGAGGGCCTCGAGGTGCTGCGCGTCCGACCCATCGAGGCGCGGGACGTCCGGGCCGCTTCCGAGGCCGCGCTGGACCTGTGGTGGGGCCACGTGACCGGGTCCGGGGACCCGGCGTCTCGGGCGTCCACGGACCGGAACGGGAGCGAGGAACCCTCCATCCAGGACCTGATGGCGGCCGGGGCCTACGAGGCGGCCCTTGCCCGAGGCCCAAAGGACGCGAGGACACGCCTGTGGTGCCTCGTGGCCGTGGGCCGGGCCGACGAGGCCCTGGACGAGGTGCGGGCGCTTCCACCGGACGCGCTGTCCGTGGACGGGGTGGTCGAGATGGCGCACGTGGCCCTGGCGCGGGCCCGGGTCGAGGACGCGCACGACCTCGCGTCGCGGGCGGAGGCCCTCGCGGCCGCGGGGGATGCGTCCCCCCGACTCGCAGGCCTGCGGGCCGAGGTCGCCCTGGCCCGGACCGACCTCGACGAGGCCGCGCGATGGGCCGCGGAGGCCGTGCGGCTCGCCGGGGATCCGCCCGAGCGGGCGCGGGTATGGAACGTGGCCGGCAAGGTCGCGTTCCGGGCCGGACGCCACGACGAGGCGCA
>DYKK01000494.1 GCA_020722625.1 Anaeromyxobacter dehalogenans | reverse complement strand
GATGACCCAGCCGATCCGTCTCGTCATGGCCCGTCCCCCGGTCACGCGCCTCTCGTCTTTTACCAGATTGCCAGATCCGCCGTCAATTTCCCCAATATTTTGAATCAACATGAAATCTGCTTCGTTTCGCCGCCCTGGGGCCGCGAATTCCAATTCGCGGCCGGAACGAGACCGCGACAAACCAAGGTGTTTCGTGTTCTTGCGAGTACGACACCGGCTTCGCGGACCCTGACGGATGAAACCACCACGACCCCGGACCCCGGACGCCCGCCACGACCGGCAATCGTGACGGCGAAATCGCCGTGGCGGATCGCGGGATCCGGAGGCCCTTGAAAAAAACCGGACCCGACCCCCATGATCCCGTGCGGGCCGGCGCCGGCGCGACCCGACCCAGGATGGAGGTCGAGCGATGACGATTCCAGGGAAGGCGGCCGCCGCGTTGGCCCCGCTGATCGCGATCCTGATCGGGGCCTCGGGCTGCCAGGGGACGCAGGCCCCGCCGGGCGAGCCGGTGATGAAGAAGGTCGCGTCCCGGGGGCCGGGGCTCCCCTCGGCCGAGGGCCCCGGCGCCGCGGTTCGCGAATCGCCCCGTCCCACGCCCGCGTCCAGAGTCCCGCCGGACGACGAGGTCCATCGTCGCGCCCTGGCCGGCCGGGGCGCGGAGGTCCCCGAGGGCCACGGCGCCCCGGTGGGAGCCGAGGACCTGGACGGAAACCCCCTCCCCTTGAAGAAGAAGGGGCTCGGAAGCGCCGAGGAACTCGCTTCCGCCCTTACGCGCGTCCAGGGGGACGAGGCGCGGCGGCGCTTCGAGGAGGGCTTCCGCCTGACCTTCTGCGTGGACCGAGGCCGCCGGGACCTCGCGCGGGCGCGGGCCGCGTTCGAGGAGGTCCTGCAATCCCAGCCGACCCTGGCCGAGGCCTATCGGGGCCTGGCCTACGTGGCCCTGTCGGACCAGTTCGACGTGGCGCAGGCCGAGGCCCACTACCGCAAGGCCCTCGAACTGCGGCCCGACTATGGCGAGGTCCACTACGCGCTCGCGGTCCTCTACTCGATGAACGACCGCGCGAAGGGGGCCGAGCACTTCCGCAAGGCCATGGCGGCCGGGGTCCCGGACGAGCAGGGCCTGGCCCGGTTGTACGGCCCATGACCTCGCGCCCCCCCCGCCCCTGGGGGCTGCTGAAAAACTCTCCAGGATCGCGACATGGTTTCTTTCTGGTTCCCCTGGAGACGCGAGC
>DYKK01000493.1 GCA_020722625.1 Anaeromyxobacter dehalogenans | reverse complement strand
AGGGGGCGTTTCGGCAGGGCCACGTCCACCGCGACCCCGGACCCCGGATCCCGGATCCCGGACCCCGGATCCCGGACGCCGGATCCCGGTGGGGTTGCAAATCCCGGCCGGGTGATTACCGTTGCCATCGTCGCCGGGTGGGTGGAACCCCCGCCCCGCTCTTGCAGGAGGATTCGACATGCGAGACATCGTGATCATCGGTTCCGGCCCCGCCGGACTGACCGCGGCGATCTACGCGGCCCGGGCGAACCTGGCTCCCCTGGTACTCGAAGGCATCGAGCCCGGGGGGCAACTGACCACCACCACCGAGGTCGAGAACTTCCCCGGATTCCCCGAGGGCATCCAGGGACCGGAACTCATGGAGCGGATGCGCCAACAGGCGCAGCGCTTCGGGGCCGACCTCCAGTTCAAGAGCGTAACGCGCGTGGACTTCTCGGCCCGGCCCTTTCGCGTCGAGGTGGACGGAGCGGAGACCATCGAGGCCCGCGCGGTGATCATCGCGACCGGTGCCTCGGCCCAGTATCTGGGGATCGAGAGCGAGCAGCGCCTGATCGGGCACGGGGTGTCCGCGTGCGCCACGTGCGACGGGTTCTTCTTCCGGGGCAAGGAGGTCGCGGTGGTCGGCGGCGGGGACACGGCCATGGAGGACGCCACCTTCCTTACCCGGTTCGCCTCGCACGTCACCGTGATCCACCGTCGCGACACGCTGCGGGCCTCGAAGGCCATGCAGGAGCACGCACGGCAAAACCCGAAGATTTCTTTCCTGTGGAATTCCGTCGTCGAAGAGGTCCTGACCGAAACGGGGAAGGAGGTCACGGGGGTGCGCGTGCGCGACGTCAAGACGGGCGAGACGAGCACGCTGGCCGTCCAGGGGCTGTTCCTCGCCATCGGGCACAAGCCGAACACCGATGTGTTCCGGGGGCAGGTGGCGCTCGACGACCAGGGCTACGTGGTCCTGCACCGGCACACCGAGACGAGCGTTCCCGGGGTCTTTGCGGCCGGGGACGTGGCGGACCGGCGGTACCGGCAGGCCATCACGGCCGCGGGCATGGGGTGCCAGGCGGCCCTCGACGCCCAGCGGTTCCTGGAGGAGCACGGTGGCTGAGCCGGAATCCGACACCAGTTTTCGCAAGACCTTGCCGTCGCTTCAAGACGACGACAGACCGACTCGCCACCCTGGAGCCGCGACTTCCCCCCCATCTATCGGACGGTCCACCGGACCGTCCTCCCCAGCGC
>DYKK01000149.1:3636-7960 GCA_020722625.1 Anaeromyxobacter dehalogenans | reverse complement strand
GCCAGTGCCACCCGCGAAGACGATCCCTTTCGTGATCACGCGGGCGGCCTCAGGGCAGGCGGGGCCTCGGGAACTCGAGCGGCCGCAGCTGCGCGTGCGGCGCGGGCGCGAGCCTGTGGGCGCTGCAGCGCCGGTTCCCGGCGGCCCGCTGGACGTGGACCGCGGTCATGGCCGTGGGGGCCTCGGTCGTGGCCCTCGCCCTGGACCACGCCGTGGAGGGGCGCCTTCCCTGGCCCGCGCGGTCCACCCTGGCCCTCGCCGTGTTCGCGGCCACGCTCGTCGCGACCCGCGCCGTGGACCGGGACGACCTGGTCGCGGTTCGTTCGGTCTTCCAGCGACGGCGGACGTGAGGGGGTGTCAGGACTCCGGCCGGAAGATCGGCTCGCCGGGGGACTCGGGGTACTCGACCTCGCGCAGGAAAAGGCCCTGGGGCGGCGCCGTGGGGCCCGACAGGCGGCGGTCGCGTCCCTCCAGGACCTCGCGCACCCAGGACGGCGGCCGCCGGCCGGCACCGGCCTGGACCAGGGTCCCGACCACGATGCGGACCATGTTGCGCAGGAACCCGTCCGCGGTCACGACCACGGTCACGAGGCCGGGGGACTCCCCGCCGATCTCGCACCGCGTCAGGGTGCGAACCGGGGAGGCGGCGTCGCAGTGGGCCGCCCGGAAGGCCGAGAAGTCGTGGCGGCCCACCAGGAACCGGGCGGCCTCGGTCATCGCCGCGACGTCCAGCGGCGGTCGCACGTTCCACGAGGTCCGCCGCTCCAGGGGCAGGGCCACGCGGCCGTTCTGGATGCGATAGAGATACGTCTTCGACCGGGCCGAGAACCGGGCGTGGAACGCCGGGGCCGCGTCGCGGGCCTCGAGCACGCGCACGTCGTCCGGCAGGAGGGAGTTGAGCCCCAGCACGAAGGCCTTCAGGGGCAGGTGCGACGCGGTCCGAAATCCCACGGGCATCGCGAGCGCATGGACCCCCGCGTCCGTGCGCGAGGAGGAGTGGAGCGTGACCCGCTCTCCGTCCAGGAGCCGCGCGAGCGCCTCCTGGAGCACCCCCTGGACCGTGCGCTCGTGGGCCTGGGCCTGCCACCCGCAGAAGTCGGTCCCGTCGAACTGGAGGGTCAGGCGGACGTTTCGCAGTCCGGCCATGCCCGTCGGTTCCAGACCGTCCATCATCCCTGCCCGAGTCGCCGTTCCAGGTACCATTCGAGCCCGAGGGCCGTCAGGATCAGCAGCAGGACCGACGGGTGGTCCCAGATGGGGAACTCCACGTGCGCTCCGGTCCGGACCGCGGACTCCCCCCGGGGGTGGAAGCGGTCGAGCGCCGGGGCGGACAGCGTGTGGACCTCTCCGCCGAACCGCTGGACCAGGGCCTGCGCGGCCCGGCCCGTGGCCGCGACCCGCGACGCCTCGGCCGGGTCGGGTCCGACCACGAACACGTCCGAGGCCGTGCGTTCCTCGCCCCAGGCCCGGGCCGTCACGACCACCCGGTGCACCCCACTCCCGTCCGCGACGAACCGGAACACCGCCCGGCCCCCCGCGTCCGTCCGGGCGCTCCCCTCGACCCCGGTGGGCTCGAACCCCCCCGGCCCGACCGCGCGTTCGATCCGCGCCGTGACCTCGGCCGCGACCCCCGCCGCGAACCCCTCGACCCCGAAGACCTGGCCGGGCGCCACGAGGTCCCGTTCCACCCGCACGCGGAGCGGGAGCGCCTCGGGGTCCTTGGTGAGATAGGCGACCAGGCCGTCCAGGAGGTCCGGATACAGGCGTCCGGTCGCCGGGTCGAAGGCCCACCGCCACAGGGTGTCCGTCGCGACCAGGCCCACCATCCCCTTCCCGTGGCGCGACACCACCACGAGCGGCCGGCGACCCTCGTCGGTCGAGAGGTCCCCGGACACCCCTTCGCCCTCGCCCCCCACGGCCTCGATCACGGTCTCGGCCCCCGGCGCGACCCCCTCCAGGGCGTGGATGGCCGGCAGGGGCGGGGCCGCCTGGATCCGCTCGATCAGGGAGCGCGGTCCGTCCCGCCTCGCGAACACGGGATGTCCGCGGGCCCGGATCGGAATGGTCGCCTCGAAGCGGCCCGACATCATTCCGCGCCTCGGAGTGCGGGGCTTCAAGACGGGCAGGAGCGAGGCGAGGTGGTCGGGCCACGGGCCCTGGGCTCCGAGCGTGAACGACCCCCCGAAGAAGAGCAGTCCCCCGCCCCCGCGAACGTAGCGTTCCAGGCTCGCCGCGAAGCGCTCCCGGTCGGCTTCCGGGAGTTCATAGTCCTGCAAGACGACCAGGTCGAACGATTCCACGGACCGGACGAAGATCTCCTCGGCGGGGAACGGGATCAGCAGCGTCGTGTCGTCCGCGGGGAGGTCGGGCGTCACCTCGGGGTCCCGCAGGGTGTGGAACGACACCATCTCGACCCCGCGTCTCTGGCGGAGCGCCTCCCGGAGGAACCGCTCGTCCCACGAGGGGTGCCCGGCCACGTGCAGGACCCGCAGGCGGTCGCGGACCACGGTGATCGCGGCCTGCGCCCGGTTGTTCGCCTCGCTCGCCTCGCCGTCCAGGACCGGGACCGCGACCTCCAGGACGTGCCGGCCCGGCTCGCGCGGCAGGAAGGACAGGGGCGCCTCGACCGCCCCGTCCTGCGGGGGGAGCCGGACCTCCTTCGAGTCCGCGACCTCCCCGTCCAGCGACAGGGTCGCGGTCACCGCCCGCGACCCGACGCCCGCGGCCTCGATGCGGACGCGTACCTCGGCGAGGTTCCGCGCCGGAACAAACTCGAGACCTCCGACCGCCGCGACCGCGACGTCCCGGAAGGGCTCCTCCGGCTCGGACGCCAGGAGGACCCACAGGGACCCCAGGGATCGGCTCCCGGCGGGCCGATCTCGACGCCGCGGGGTGGTCTCGTCCGGGTCCGCCCCGTCCGTCACGAGGAGGACGCCGGCGACCTCTCGCGAGGGGATGGAGGCGACGGCCGAGACCAGGCACGCCTCGAGGTCCGTCGAGGCGCCCCTCGGCGGGAGCGGGGCCTCCAGGGACTCCCGGTCCACAGGGCGCGCGTGGTCCGAGCACGCGAACCAGCGGACGTCGTGGCGCTGCTCGAGGTCATCGGACCACCCGGAGTTCCGCCGGAAGAAGTCGGCCACCCGCTCGGCGCGGCGTTGTCCGTCCGCGCCTCGCGCCTGCATGCTCGCGGATTCGTCCACCAGAACGAGGACCGGGGACCGGGCGCGCAGGACCTCCTCGACCCGGACCGCCGGCTGGAGATACCCGAGGAGGACCCCCCCGAGCGCGGCGAGGCGAAGGCCCGCGAGCAGGCGGCGGCCCCGCCCCGGGCGCAGGCGCCACAGGAAGACCGCGACCCCCGCCACGGCGAGCAGCGACACCACCGCGAGCGACCACGCGGTGTGCCCGGGGAAGTGGAGGGTCGTCTCCATGCGGTCTCATCGCGTCCGGTCGGGGAGGTCCTCGGGCCGCAGCCGGCGCTTCTTGAGGAGATACTCGACGTGCGCCTGCTCGTCCTTGTAGTCGAGGAGGAGGGCGTACATCACGAGGTTGACGCCCAGCCGGATGGCCGATTCCCGCTGGGACGGCCCGCCGGGCACGGCCTCGAACTCCCAGTTCCCGAACCCGTCGCGCGACCAGGCCCCGGTCAGGTCGTTGCGCGAATAGACCAGCGCCAGCCGGTCGTCGAGGGTCAGGCCCTCGACCTCCCCGTAGGTGGCGCGCCGTCCCGCCACCGAGGTCACGCGGTAGAACGTCCGCATCAGGACGTGGTCCGCGGGGACCGGCTGGAGGGTGCGCCCCGGAAAGGCCCTCCTCAACTGGGCGCGCAGTCCGCGGTCGAAGGCGCCGAGCCCGGCGCCCTCCCCCGCGTTGTCCACGAGGAGGAACCCGCCCGCCGTCAGGAACCCGTGCAGGTTCGCGACCTCGCGGTCCTCCAGCGGGGGCAGGGCCCGGTCCCCGACCCACAGCAGGAACGGCGACTCGAACACGGCCCGGGACTGCAGCGGGACCACGACCCGGTCGAGCCTCACCTGCACCGCGGTGCGCGCGCGGACCTCCTGGGCCAGGACCAGAGCCGCATCGGGCCGGGCCGGAGGGAGCCCGTCCGTGGTTACCTGGACCACCCGGAAGCGGTTGAAGTCGGACCCGAGGGCCCGTCGTCCGGGGGTCAGGATCGCCCCCGGGACCGCGAGCGCCGAGGCGAGGAGGCGCAGGAACGACCTCCGCGACCATCTCCCGGCGGGCCCGTCGGGCGTCCGGGGTCCGGGATCCGGGGTCCGGGATCCGGCGTCCGGGGTCCGGTGTCGCGGGGTCCGTGGCTTCG
>DYKK01000149.1:1280-3536 GCA_020722625.1 Anaeromyxobacter dehalogenans | reverse complement strand
CGTGGCTTCGTCATCAACGCCCCGTCCCCCGCGTCCAACGTGGCGCTGTCACTGACACTGTCACTGTTCCTGTCACTGACCCCTGTCACTGCCACTGACCCCTGTCTCCTGTCCCTGTCCCGGACCCTGTCGCCGTCACGGCTCCGCGGGGGAACCGACCCTCACTCCACCTCGACGCCCACGTCGTACCAGCCGGAGCCCGCGGCCGAGTCCACGACGAGGTAGCGCGTCCCCGGCTGGCCCGCCACGTGGAAGAGGTCCTCGCCATACTCGGCAGGGGAACCGGACGCGAGCACGTTCCCGGCTCCGTCCTGCAGGGACAGATGGGAGGGAATCGTCCCGAACAGGAGGATCGCGGAGACGGTCTGAAAGGCCCCCACCTTCAACGCGAACAGGTCCCGGTCCCCGGGACACAGCGTCAGGTGCGTGGTGAAACCCGCCGGGAGCGTCGCGGCCTCCGGCGGGAAATCGTTCGGTTCCAGCCGGTCGGGGCGGCAGTCCCCGGGCGGGTCTTGGGTCCAGAACGACAGCGAGTATGCGAGGGCCGTGTCCGTCGGGGGTCCGACACGGAAGAAGAGGGGGCCCGGTCCCGGCGCCACGACCTCCGCGAGGGCCGCCTCGCCGGACTCCGTCCCGTCCGCCAGGACCGTCCGGCCGTCCGCCGCGAGCACGGCGAGGGGCGGGGCCGGCCGGCCGGGATCCGACTCGACCGCGACGGACAGCGTCTCCCCGCCGTTGAGGCCGGTCCGGAAGAAGTCGGCCTTGCCGGGGCAGAGTTTCAGTTTGTCCCATGTCGCCTCGAACAGGGTGGGGGCCTGGTCCCAGGTGGGGCAGGGCCCCAGGAGGTCCTCCTCGCACAGGACCGCCTGTCCGGCGATGTCGAGGGCGAGGCCGTAGCGCACCTCGCGCAGCGACCCCGACGAGACCCTCGCCACGAGCGCGAGCGGACGGTCCGCCTCGAAGACGACACGCCGCTCGGCCCCGGTCGCGGAGGCCGTGCGCAGGGGGAGGTCCACGCCCTCCTCGAACAGGGCGAGCGTGACATCGGCGTCCGGGGTCCCGGGGCGCACGGTCACGGCGGCGGCCGTCCCCGACTCGACCAGGAAGCGATAGTCGTCCACGTCCGCGGGACACAGCGTGGCCTGGAACTCGCCCTCGGGCAGCGAGGCGGGCGGATGGGGGTCCTGGTCGGGCTCGAAGGTGTCCGGCGTGCAGGCGTCCGCGAGGATCGCGGACTTCAGGGCGTAGGTCACCGGCAGGCCGGATGCGGGGGTCACCACGACCCCGTACCGGCCCGTCACACCGGCCTCCGCGAGGACGCCTCCCGGCGCGTCCGTCACCAGGACCCCGGACGGGTCGCGGACCGCGACCCGCGCGGGTCCTCCGGCCGACATCGGCCGCGTCGCCACCGCGAGGGACTCCCCGGCCAGGAGGTCCACGGCGAACTCGTCCGGCTGCCCGCCGCACAGGCGAAGGCCCGATGCGTCGCGAGGGAGGTCCGGGGGCGCCACGGCCCCGGCCAGGTCGTCGTCCAGGCAGGCGTCCGGGGCCTCGGGGCCGTAGACCGCGAAGGCGAACTCCCCGGCCGGTGGCAGGCGGACCCCGTGGTCGCAGGACTCACCGGTCGGGTCGTCGTCGTCCGACAGGCGGAAATGATAGAGGACCAGGCGCCCGGCGCCCCCGGCCGCGCTCAGGTCCGGGACCGTCCCCCGGAAGACGCCGTCGGGTCCCCGGTCCAGGGGCAGACGGTTCATCTCGTCCTCGCCCAGGCCCCGGACCGCGCTCCAGAAGGCCACCACCTCGCGCACGGGGCTGTCGGGGTCCTGGGTCCGGACCTCGACCGGGTACGGCCCCGGGCCGTGCTGGTCCTCCAGGGCCGGGTGGAAGGCGGAGGGTGGGCTCCCCGGGCACCCGCCGAACAGGTCCGCATTGACCAGGACGACCGCGAAGTCCTGGAGGACCTCGGGGTGGTCCCCGTCCGAGGCCCCCACCGTGAAGGTGAAGACCGCCCCGGGCGCGACCTGCGACGGGCGGGGCCGGAAATAGAACATGGCCGAGTGCCCGTCCACCGGGTCGAGCCGGGCGCCCTCGAAGCCGTGCCGCAGGGCCAGCGTGACTTCCGCCGTGTCGTCGTCGCGCACCCGCACGAGCGCGGCCACGTGGTCGTCCCGGCCGAGGTTCAGGCTCCATGCGAACGGCCCGACGAAGACCGGGATGGACGCCTCGGGCCACACCGTCAGGGTCGTCGCCTCCTCG
>DYKK01000149.1:0-1263 GCA_020722625.1 Anaeromyxobacter dehalogenans | reverse complement strand
CGGTGCGCCCGCCGCGCCCGTCCATGGCCGCGACGACCAGGTCGTAGGTCCGTCCTCCGGGTCCCGCGTGGGAGGCGAGGGGGGCGTACTCGAGGCGCCAGGCCGCCGAGGCATCGTCGCTCAGACCCGCCCTCCCGGCTCCCTGCACGACCCGGGTCCCCTCCGGCCCTCCCTCGACCTCGAACGAGACGGGGTCCCCGTCCGGGTCGTCCGCGACGAGGTCCTGGACCAGGGTCTCGCCCACCACCACGGACAGGGCGGGGATCGGCCCGATCCGGGGGGGATGGTTGGTCCCGGGCGAGCAGGCGAACGGCACGGTGGACGCAAGGCCGGCGGCGAGGATCGAAAACAGGCTCTTCACGGGTGGGATTCTAGCCCGGGACCGTTCGTGACCTGAAGTGCCGGTTGAAGACCGCGTCCAGTGCCCCCATCCAGTTCCCCGCGGACGCGATCTCCGCTCGCGGCCTCACGCCACGGCGCGGATCCCCGCGCACGACGCGGGCTCCGCGTCCACCTCCGCCACGAGTCCGCGCTGGAGTTCGCGGACCTCGACCCGGGACGCCCCGAGGGCCTTCTTGACGTACTCGAACGCCTTCCAGGTGTCCACGGTGGTCCCGCACGTGAAGAGGTCCACGGCGGCGTACCGGTATTCGGGCCAGGTGTGGACGGCGAGGTGGGATTCGGCGATGACCACGACGGCCGTCACCCCGTAGGGACTGAAATGATGCCCTGATCGCTCCACGATGGTGGCGTGGGCAACCTGGCACGCCTGTTCCAACGTCTCCATGACCAGCCGTGGGTCGTTGAGGTCCGCGGTGCAGCCATGGAAGTCCGCCACGAGATGACGTCCGAGTACCCTCAAGTTGTGGTCCTCCTCTTCGACACAAGCCCGGGGCGCTCACGTCCCCGGACCCAGACGCATGACCCACCTCCCCAGCCTGCGAACGATCAACAGGCCGTTTCGCATCGGGATACGACCCGATTCCGGCGCGAATCTTGAGGCAATCCCGCGGGGGTGTCAACAGTTTTCTTGGACCAGGATCCGCCACCCCCATTTCGCCGCCGCGATGGCCTGTCGTGGCGGGCGCCCGGCATCCGGCATCCGGGGCCCGGGATCCGGCGTCCGGTGTCGCGGTGGACGTGGCCTTGTCGTCATACGCCGCTCATCGCGACCAACGCGGCCGCTGAAAAACTAGCAAAATCGCGAGTTCGTCTCTTCTGGTGCACCTGGAGACGCGAGCACTGCTCGCGTCTGGACGCGCG
>DYKK01000148.1 GCA_020722625.1 Anaeromyxobacter dehalogenans | reverse complement strand
CCTCGCCGCCATGCCCCGGCCCCGCGACCGACGTTGTCCTGACACTGTCACTGTCTCTGAACCTGCCCTCTGATCCTGTTGCTGAACGTGTCCAAGTACCCAAAGTTCCAGGCTCGCGATGAGTTTCTTCGTAAGTCAGAATGGCGGCTCGTGGGTGGACCGGGGATCAGAACCTGGCTGAACCGAGGGCGATGCGGAGCAGGCGCAGCAATTCCTGCGTTTCGGCACGGGCCGAGGCGTTCCGCCGGAGTTCCTGTTCGACCGCGACCCTCAGGTCGTCGTTTCCGGACAGCCGGACCTCCTTCAGGCATCTGCGTTCCGCGTCGAGGAGGTCGCGCAGGCGCCGCGCGTGTTCGAGGGCCAGCCCGTAAGACCCGGACGCGGCCAGGGTCCGCGCCGAGGTCCTCTCGGACTCGATCTCGTCTCGGTCCGGGGTCCCGGCCTCGCACGTCCCGGGGTCCTCCGGATCCGGCGGGGCCGCCGCAAGCGGCGCCGGACCGGCGAGGACCGCCCCCACCAGCACCGAAAGGAACATCGCCGTGGCCACGCGCGCCGTCATCGTCCAACCCGTCCGGCAAGGAACCCGACAGGATCATCGGAAGGCGTCCCTTCGAACTTGAGGCGCCACATCGCCGGTCTCCTTCGCCGGAATCCACCGATTGGGGAGTTTCCACGGCCGCCGACAGGCGCTGCAGGTGGGGCTCGAACCTCGCGTTGACTTGCTTGCCGCCTGTGTTCGATAATCTGCGCGTTGTCACGATTCGACCCGCGGGGGACCGGGGACGGGGATGGGCTTGCGTCAGTTGCGGTCGGGCTGGTTCGGGGTCGCGTGCGCGGTCGCGGTCGCGGTGACATCGCCGGACGCCGTGGCCCGGTGCTTCCGGGTCGCTCTCGGGCGCGACCAGGCCCCCATCTACCAGACCACCGATCCCCTGGTGGAGGTCGGCCTCCTGACCCGGGAAAACGCCGCGGACCTTCAGATCTGCCGCATCGAGGGGGAGTGGGCCCGGGTCTATCTGATGCCCATGTTCTACTGGATGCGGGTCAGCGACCTGTCCCCCGACCCGCAGACCGAGCGCATCGTCCGCCTGGACCTGCCCCCGAACGGCGAGGTCCCCTTCCGCCAGGACTGGTGCCATGAGGCCGCCACCCGGCCCTTGAAGACCCCGGTCTTCCTGAGGGGCGACCGCGACGTGATCATCGAGACCCGCATCCTCCCCCGGTGGACCCCGCTCATCGCGTGCGGGCGGGAGGGGGCCTGGACCGACGTCGAGTTCGAGGGCCGGCGAGGCTGGGTGGAGACGAGACACCTCCTCATCTCCACGGCCCAGCGCGAACGCACGCGAGGGTTCGGGGCCGCGGTCACGTGCCGCACCTTCTTCTGGAAGGCCCGGACCACCGCGGAGACTCCGGCGTTCCGGTGGTCCGCGACCGGGGAGCTCGAGGAGGGGACCCTCCCGCCGGGGCGCGAGGTCGAGGTCGCCCACGCCCGCGGGCCGTGGTTGTGGGTCGGACACGGGGGCCGGTGGTGGTACGTCGCGCGCGCGGATGTCGAGGTCCTCCCGTCCGCCTTCGAGACGAGCCGTGTCGCGGACCGCGTCGAGGAGTGCGGCGGGATGTTCCGGCGGGCCACGGCCGGGTCCGAGGTGCCCGTCTTCCAGTCCGCCCGGTCGGACGAGGTGGTCCTGACCGTGCCCCCGGGGGGCGAGTTCGTCGTGTTCGAGGCGTCGGACGAGGGGCGGATGCCGGTGAAGTACCTCTCGGTCTCCGGGTGGGTGGATCCGGAGGGGTGGGCCCCGGAGACGGACTGGACCTCGCTCGTGGACTCCCGGATTCCAGCCGGATTCCAGCCGTCCACGCTGGTCACGGTGGTCGAGGCGGTCGAGAACGTCCCCTGGAACTGGCGCGTGGGCCTGCTGCTCGGTCCCGCGGTCTCGGGGGACCTGCCCCGGCCCGGGGCGCTCGCGGACTTCGTGACGGGCCTGCGCCTCGGGGGCGCGTGGTCCCTGGCCGGAGGCGTGTCGGGGCTCGTGTCCGACCGCGTGACCGCCGTGGGGACGGACCTGGGCGTGTCCGTGCGCTGGGACCTGGCGGGACTGTCGTTCCTGGATGTCTGGCTGGCGGCGTCCGTCCAGCGGATCGACCAGGACGAGGTCGGGCTCGGCCTCGGGGGGAGGGCCACGGTGACCCTCGGCCTTCCCGTGGTCCGGCCGTACGAACTCGGGTTCGCATACACGTTCCGGGGGATCCGGGTCGTCGCGTGCACGGGGGACCGGCGGTGCGAGGGGTCGGACGGGTGGTTCCTCCACGCGGTCCAGGCGGTCCTCTCGGTCCGGTTGTGAGGCGCGGGGCATGACGAGGCGGTTCATCGCGACGGGACCCGCGGGCCTGCTGGCGCTGGCGTGCTCGATCGCCCTGGCCCGGGAGAGCGACTCCCCCCTCACGCGGGAGGAGTTCCGGGCGCTGGTTTCCGAGCGCATCCCCGAGGACCGCTTCCTGGCCGAGGTCCACCGGCGGGGTCTGGGATTCGGACCGGTGCTCGAGGACCTGGACGCGGTGCGGTCGGCCGGCTACTCGCTGGACCTGATGCTCGTCGTGGCGCGGTCCGCGCGGCCCGAGGGGGTCTCGAAGGCCTCCCCGGACGAGGCGGAACCCGCCGCCGAGGACGTCGAGGTCCTCCCGGCCGGCGACGACCAGGTCTTTGTGAACCTCGCGACCTTCCCCCAGGACCTCTCCGCGTGCGTCGCCCTCCCCCCGGCGGTCCGGAGGCTCCCCCAGGCGGACGCCGTCGAGGCGGTCTGGACGGCGCGCGGCGGGGTCGCGGCGCTCGGGGACGCGGGCGCGCGGGTGCGCCTGGCCGGGGAACTGGCGGTCCTGGGCTTCCCCGCGACGGCGTGCGGGCTGATCCGGGACATCGCTCCCGAGGAGCCCTCCGCCGCACCCGATCCCACCCGGGACCCCCAGGACGCGGGTCTCGACGGCGACTCGGTCGGATGCCTCCTGTCCGTGCTCGACCGCGTGGGGGCGGCAGGTTTGGAGTGCCCGCTCGACCCGAAGGCCCCCTGGGTCGGCGTGGAATCGTCGGCCCTCGCCCCGAACGTCTTCGACCGCTTCCATTACACCGTGGGCCGGGTCCTGTTCGAGGAGGGCGAGGACATCGAGTCGGCCCGCAAGCACCTCCGGTCGGTCCGCCGGGACGCCGCGGACTACCCCCGGGCCCGCCTCCTCCTCGGGCTCGCCGAGGCCCGCCTGGGTCATGCGGCCGAGGGCATGCGGATCCTGTCCACGTTGACAGGCCTGACCGATCGAGGACCCGGCGGGGTCTCCATCCGCGACCTCGCGCTCGTGAACATGGCCCGCATCGCGCACGACCGGGGCCTGTACGAGGAGGCCCTCGCCCGGTACCGCGACATTCCGACCGCGTCCCGCCTGTGGGTGGACGCGACCTACGAGCGGGCGTGGGCCGCGCTCGCGGGCGGATACTACGCCGAGGCGCTCGGGTCCGTGGTCGCCGTCCGGAGCCCCCTGGTGCGCCCCCGGCGCTTCCACGACGCCTGGGTCGTGGAGGTCGCGGTCCTCGAGGACCGCTGCCTGTACCGCGAGGCGGCCCGCTACGCGCGGGCGTGGGCCGCGGAACTGGACCGCCGGATCGAGGAATACGACCGCGTGCTCCCCGGCGCCAACAAGTTCGCCGCGCGATGTTCGCCGGACTGCGAGGACGACGGGGACGACGTCATCCGGCCCGGCGTGGTCGCGCGGTCCTTCCCGGGGATCTTCGCGGACCCGGGCGTGTACTCGCTGCAGCGGACGGCGCGGGCCGCCGAGCGGGAGGACCGTCTCCTGACCGGGGTCGCGACTCGGTCCCCGGCCCTCGTCGGGCTGGACGCGGTGAGCCATCGGGCCGCGGACCTGGCCGCGCGGGACTTCCGGCGCGCCCTGGCCCGGGCCGTGGCGGCCGACATCCGGGCGCTGCGGCTCGCCCGGGCGCGGGCCACGGACGTGCTGGTGGACCTGGAACAGGAGGCCCTGGACGCGTACTATGGCGAGGCACGCGCCATCGCGCGCGAGGCGGAGGCGTTGCCGGTCCCGGTCCTGATCCGCGAGGTCGAGCGGATGACCCGCGAAGGCGCCCCGACGCGCGACATCAAGCTGTTCCTGGCGATGAACGGCCGGGGCCGCGCGTTCTCGGAGGACGAGTTCGCGGCCCTTCGCCATGCGGGGGTCGCGCCGGACGTGGCCGATTTCGCGCGGCGGTTCTTCGGCAAGGCGGGCCCGACCCGGTTCGAGGTGGACCCGGCGGGCGTGGACCCTCGGGTGCTGTGGGGCTTCGAGGGGGAGTTCTGGACGGACGAGATGCTGGGCCTGCGGGTGGAGGTCGTGGACCGGTGCCGCTCCCTCCTGCCCGAGATGCGGCCGGGACTCCGGTGAACGCCCGGCACGGGTCGGAAACGACTGAGAGGTGAACGATGCGGCGCAACGTGTGGGTGATCGCGGTCGTGATGGTTGGCTGCGGGGGCGGAGGCGGAGAAACGCCCGTCGTGGATCCCGGCTCCCCTGGGGACGACGGGGGGGGCGTCGTGAGCGACCGGGGCGAGGTCCCGGCCGCGGAGGTCGTGAGCGACGCCGAGGTGTCGTCCGCCGACGCGCAGGAGTCGGAGGTCACGGACGTCTGTGCCCAGTTGAACTGCACCGAGTTGTACAAGGTGTTCCCGAACATGGACGACCAGGGCGGCCCCATGCAGGTCTGCTTCCAGTGGACGTGCGACCCGGTCCGCGGTCAGTGCGTGGTCGAGTTTCTCCAGGGGGTCCGCTGCGACGACGGCCTCGACTGCACCCGGATGGACACGTGCGTGGACGGGCGGTGCGTGGGGCTCGTGGACGAGTGCTCGTGCGAGGGCGGGGCGGGCGAGTGCAGCGACGGAGACCCGTGCACGACCGGAGATTCCTGCGCACCGAACGGGAAGTGCCGGGCGGGTTCCGAGATGGACTGCACGGGGCACGAGGCAGAGGCCGGCGATTGCCGCGCCGTGGGCTGCTTCCTCGGGGTCTGCATGTGGTCCCCGTTGGCCGAGGGGGAGTCGTGCGCCTCTCCGAACCGCTGCTTCGTCAGGGGCCGGTGCGACGGCCGGGGACACTGCGTCGAGGACCTGGAGGCCCCGCAGGATTGCGACGACAAGAACCCCTGCACCACAGACGGGTGCGACGCGACCCATCCGGGGGCGGACCCGGAGACCGGTTGCTTCCACGAACCCAACTCGGACCCCTGCGACGACGGGAACGCCTGCACCAGGGACGACCAATGCGAGGCCGGCGCGTGCACGGGGTCGCCGGTGGACTGCGAGGACGGGAACCCCTGCACGGACGACCGCCCCGAGACGTGCGACCCGACGGCGGGGTGCCGGCACCCGAAACTGCCCGACGACACGGCCTGCGACGACCAGAGCGAGTGTACGCCGACCTCCCGCTGCCAGAACGGCCTGTGCATCGGAGAGGTCAACTGCGACGATGGCGACCAGTGTACCGACGATTCCTGCGGCCTGGACAAGACGTGCCGGCACGTCCGCCACACGAGACCGTGCAACGACGGCGACCCCTGCAGCCAGGACGACCGGTGCGGCCAGGATGGCCAGTGCCGAGGGGTCCCGGTGCCGTGCCCCGGGAACACGTGCAACGACGGGGCGTGCGAGGTCGTCGCCGGCCAGGGGGTCTGCGTGTTGAAGCCGAAGCCGGTCGGCACTGCCTGCGACGACGGGAACGGGTGCACGACCGGGGACGTGTGCGGGGCCGCGGGGCCGGACGGATCGGCCTCGTGCACGGGGCAATCCGTGACGTGCGCCGAGAAGGCGGACGACTGCAACGAGGGGGTGTGCATCCCCGTGGATTCCCAGACGTACGTGTGCGTGGCCAATCCCAAGGTGGGCAAGCCCCCGTGCGAGGACAAGGACCTCTGCACGGTCGGGGATACCTGCCAGTATGGGAAGTGTGTCGCGGGGCCGCCCAAGGCGTGCGAACCCGCCACCGACTCGTGCGAGCAGAACCAGTGCGACCCCGCGACCGGAGACTGCGTCCTGTCGCTCAAGACCGGGTCGTGCAGTGACCAGAACGCTTGTACGGTCGGAGACGTGTGCGTGGCCGGGACCTCGCCTGAGGACGGCCCCGGCAAGTGCGTGGGGACCTTGATCAACTGCAACGACCTGAACGTGTGCACGCTCGACACCTGCGACCAGGAACTCGGGTGCCGGCACGCCCCGAGGGTCAAGGAATGCTCGAACGCGACGGGCGTGGCGTGCTGGACGGACACGGATTGCGCGGACGGCGGGACGTGCGTGGAGGTCTCGTGCGCGGACGACGGCAACCCCTGCACCCGCGACGTCTGCGCCGAGGACGGCACCTGCACGCACGTGGGCCGCTACAAGGAGTGCCGGGACGGGCGGCCCTGCACGACGGACGCGGACTGCGCGGTCGGGGAGGGCCCGTGCGCCCCGGTCGGGTGCGCGGACGACGGAATCGAGTGCACGGTGGACCTGTGCTGGTGGGACGGGACGTGCCGGCACCTCCAGCGGGTGAGGGCGTGCGCGGACGGGATCCCGTGTCTGACCGACGCGGACTGCGGCGGGGCCCCGGGGTCGTGCGGCGAGGTCGGACCGGTGTCGTGCGACGACCGCGACCGGTGCACCCTGGACGACACCTGCACGCTCGAAGGGACCTGCACGGGCACGGCGCGCGACTGCACCGACCACGAGACGCTGCCGTCCGGGCCGACGGTGGCGAACGTCTGCACCGACGATTTCTGCGACCAGGACAACCCGGCCGCGGACCCGGCGACCGGGTGCTACCACGTGTTCAACTCGAATCCGTGCGACGACCAGGACCCGTGCACCCGGGCGGAGAAGTGCTCGGGGTCCCTGTGCGACGCCTGCTTCTTCGGGCACTGCCAGGGGCCGATCCTGCGGGATTGCGCGGACAACAATCCCTGCACGCTGGACGGGTGCGACCAGTTCCACGCCGGGGCGGACACGGGCGGGTGCTGGCACGACCTGGTCGAGCCCGGGACCTCGTGTGACGACCTGAACTTGTGCACGTTCAACGACCAGTGCGACGCGGCGGGCGTGTGCGACGGCGAGGCAGTGGATTGCAATGACGAGAATCAGTGTACGAACGAGATCGGCTGCGACCCGGTGAACGGGTGCATCCGGACGCTCGCCCCGAACGGGACATCGTGCGACGACTCGAACGCCTGCACGCTCGGGGACCGGTGCTTCGCCGGGGTGTGCTCCGGGCCGAACCCGTTGAACTGCAACGACTCGAACCCCTGCACCGTGGACTGGTGCCTTCCGACCGAGGGATGCCGGCACGACGCCTACACCTGCGACGACGGCGTCTCGTGCACCACGGACACGTGCAAGGGGGACGGGTCCTGCCAGTTCACTTTGAAGTCCGGGTGGTGTGTGATTGACGGGGTGTGTTACGCGAGCGGGACCCTGAACCCCGCCAACGACTGCCAGGCCTGCAATCCGTCCCTGAGCACCTCGGCATGGTCCAACCTCGGCAGCGGCGTGGCCTGCACGGACGACGAGGTCTCGTGCACGGTGGACCAGTGCAACGGGCTCGGGACGTGCACGCACGCGATCGCCTCGGACTCGTGCCGGATCGGCGGGGTCTGCTACGGGCGCGACACCCTGAACCCGGCGAACGACTGCCAGTCGTGCAACCCGAGCCAGAGCCAGACCACCTGGTCCAACCTCGCGAGCGGGGCCCCCTGCGCGGAGGACGGGGACTGGTGCACGGTGGACCAGTGCAACGGGCTCGGGACGTGCACCCACACGACGGAGACCGACTCGTGCAAGATCCACGGGACCTGCTACGCGGCCGGGACGGTCAATCCGGCAAACGACTGCCAGGAGTGCAATCCCGCGCAGAGCAAGTCCTCGTGGTCCAATCGGACCGCCGGGACCGAGTGCGCGGACGACGAC
>DYKK01000147.1 GCA_020722625.1 Anaeromyxobacter dehalogenans | reverse complement strand
AAGCGTCGGCGAAGCCAACACGAAGTGTCGGCGAAGCCAACGCGAAGCGTCGGCGGAGCCAACGCGAAGCGTTGGCGTAGCCAACACCGCTCGCGCCACTTCGCGACCGACCTCCGAGACAACCACGGACTTCCAGGCGATGTCGCGACAGAGGGCAGATTCAGGGGACAGGTCCAGGTTCAGCGGACAGGCTCAGTGACAGGGGACAGTGTCAGTGCCAGTGTCAGGTCCACGTTGGACGCGACAGACGCGGCGTGACGACGAATCCTGAAGATTCTCGAGACCCCCGTGACACCGGTTGACATCGGTCATTCAGGGGTTTGCCTTCCGATTGACATCGTGACGACCCCGGTGCTAGGAAAACCCCGCCTCGTGCCCCGAGGAGGGCATGACCGGCGGGAGGGACCAGGAATCGCCCTGGCGGGCCGCCTTGATGGTGGCGTCCGTCGGGATCGAACTGGCCGTGGCCGTGGCGGTCGGCTACTTGGTCGGCGACTGGCTGGACGCGCGGCTCGGGACCGCGCCCTGGCTGATGTTCCTGTTCCTGGGGTGCGGGGTCGCGGCGGGGTTTCGTGGCGTCTGGCGCACGGCGCGCCGGTACTGGCCGGAGGACCGCGAAGGACCTTGAAATGACCTCGGCGGCATTCCTGAAGTGGACCCTGTGGCTGGACGGGGCCCTGTTCGGCCTGGCCCTGCTCGCGGCCTTCGCCGCGTCGGGGTCGCCCGGGTCCGTCGCGGGGGTCGGGGTGGGCGGGGTCCTCGGGACCGCGAACCTGGCGGGGCTCGGGCTCCTCGCCCGCCGCCTGGTCGGCCATGCCGGGCCGCGCTGGCCGTACGGCCTCGCGCTCGGCCTCAAGTTCGTGCTCCTGGTCGTGCTCGTCTATCTGGCGGTGCGGTACGTCCCGATGGACGTCGTGTGGTTCGTGGTCGGGCTGTCGGTGTCGGGGCTCGCCATCCTCGGGGGCGCGCTCAACCTGTCCCTGCGGCGGCTGGATCTGACGCTCGAGTGAAGGAAGCGAGATGAAGACGCTGGGACTCCTGACCGTGGCGGCCCTGGTCCTGTGGGCCGGCCCGTCCCTCGGCTCGGAGGGGGAGTCTGGGACCACCCGGACCGCCCACGAGGGCGCGGATCCCGGCCACGGCGGCCGGCACGGCGGCGGGGAGCACCACTGGTCCCTGGCCGACTACTTCGTGCCGGTCACGGTCAAGGAGTTCGTGGAGGTACGATTCGGGCGCACCGTGATCGAGCACGCGCCCGTCACGGACGTCCATCACATCGCGTTCGGCGTGCTGGTCGCGGCCCTGGTCCTGGTCCTGCTGGCCCTGGCGGTCCGGCGGATGCGGTCCGACCCCGACCGCCTGCTGCCCGAGCGCCGCTTCAACCCGCTGGCCCTGTTCCAGGTCCTCGCGGACGCCTTGCTCGGGCTCATGGAAGGGATCATGGGCCGCGAGCACGCCCTGAAGTTCCTGCCCCTGATCGGGACCCTCGGGACGTTCATCCTGTTCTCGAACCTCCTGGGCCTGATCCCGGGCTTCCTCCCGCCGACCGACAACCTCAACACCAACCTCGCGATGGCCAGTTGCGTCTTCGTCCTGACGCACTACTACGGGGTCAAGGCGCACGGGCTCAAGTACTTCAAGCACTTCTTCGGCCCCATCCTGAAGTGGTACGCCCTGCCGTTGATGATCCTGATGTTCCTGATCGAGATGATCAGCCACGTGGCTCGACCCGTGTCCCTGAGCGTCCGTCTCCTCGGCAACATCTTCGGGGACCACGCGGTGCTCACGGCCTTCGTGGCCATGGCGATCCCGTTCGTGCCCGTGCCGTTCGTGCTGCTCGGGCTTCTGGTGTCCGTGGTGCAGACGCTCGTCTTCTGCATCCTCTCGACGGTCTATATCTCGCTGGCCGTGGCCGAGGAGGAGCACTGAGATCGGGTGTGTCCGGGGGGTGCCCCGGGAAGGGTGTCGGGGGAGGTTCCCCCGCTGGAACGCAACGGGTCTGGAAGAGGAGGCAACGATGGCTCTGGTGAAGAAGACGCTCGCGACGATCGGGCTCGCCTTGATGTCGCTCGTGCTGGTGGTTCCGGCCGCGCTCGCGCAGACCGGCGCGGCGGACAACCCGGATTCGGTCAAGAAGTTCATCGCGATCGCGGCGGGCTTCGGCATCGCGATCGCGGCGTTCGGCGGGGCCCTCGGCCAGGGCAGGGCCGCGGCGGCGACCCTGGAGGGGATCGCGCGCAACCCCGGCGCGGCGGGCAAGATGTTCGTGCCGATGATCCTCGCGCTCGCCCTGATCGAGTCGCTCGTGATCTACGCGCTCGTCATCGCGTTCACCCTGGTGGGCAAACTGGGCTGACCCGCCCGGGAAGCGCCGCCCCTCAGGCGTCCGGCACGAGGCCCTTCAGCTCGGCGTGGCTGCGGTCCACCGAGACCGTGGCGATGCGGAGGAGGTCGAGGAAGTCGTCCTCGACGAGCCCGTGGTTTCCCGGGGCCGAGACCTCGAACGCGACCGTGTCCGACCCCTCGTCGTAGTAGTAGCGCCCGAAGAGCACGTCCGCGTTCTTGTGGTTGAGCCACTCGATCAGGGCGCCCCGGTCCACGCCGGCCTTGCGCGGCTCGAATTCGAGCGAGAACGACAGCAACCGGGTGTACCAGACGTCCCCGGCCGAGGTCTTCCCCACGATGACGTGAAGGCGAAGGAGCGTCTCCTCGCCCTGGATGTCCAGGATCACGCGCCCCGCCTCCTCGTCGATCTGGTAGTGGCCGTACCCGACCTGGTCGAGCATCCGGGTGAACGTGGCGGTGCTGACGGGCAGCAGTTCGGTGGTGTCCAAGTGGCGCCTCCTTTTGGGTTGCGAGGAAACCGCCACTACCGTACGTGAGTCCCAAAGGAAATGTCAAACGGCGTTTCAGGACCCGAGCGGCAACGGGCAAGCAAGGCCGCCGCCCGCTCGACCCCCCGGGCGATGCGAACAACCTTGAGACGGGTCCGGCTCTTTGCTACAAGAGTTCTCATGGAGCCTGTTCGACGACAGATCTCGCCGATCATCGCGGCTCTCGCCATGGTCGTGACGGGCTGCCGCGACCGGGGGGAGACCGCTTTCGAGGCGCTGCCTGCGCCCCCCGCGGCCTGGGACCTCCACGTCGAGGGGGGAGGGACGCAGGACACAGGCCCGTGGTGTCCCGTCGGGATCGGGACCGCCCTCGCGCTCGTCACCGGACCCTGGCGATTCGAGGCCGGAGAGACCGCCCATCTGCATCTCAAGGTGGGGTGCGAGGCGGCGGGCCGGTGCGTGGACGTGGTCGCGGGGGTGGGGCTGGTCGTGACGTCCCGGACGGAACCCGAGGCCCTGTTCGAGGGGGCCGCGCTTCGGAGGGCCGGGTGCGCCCCCTGGCCCCTGTCCATCGCGTTCCAGGTCGCCGGGACGGCCGGAGCGATCCGCGAGGCCCTCGCGATGGCGTACGAGCAGTACCGCCTCGATCGCGCCCCGGATGTGGAGGTCTTGCGGGTCCTCGAGGCCGGCCGGCCCCGGGGGGCCCTGCTCCAGGCGATGGTCGTGGCCGGGGACCGCGGGATGCGCGAGGCGGTCCCGCTCCTCCTCCGGCATCTGGACTCCGAGGATTCCGGCGTGGTAATGAGGGCCGTCGGTGCGCTGGGCCGCATCCGGGACCCTGCCGCGCTGCGACCGCTGGGTCGGGTGGCGCTCGCCCCGGTGCCGGACGTGCCGCACGCGGCCCTGCAGGCCGTCGCGGACATCGGGGGGGAGGAGGCGAGGCGGGTCCTCGAGATGGTGATGGCGCAGTCGCAGAGCCCGGTCGTGGCGCGGGAGGCGCGCGACCTGCTCCAGAGGATCGGAGGAGGGAAGGGAGAATGAGCAAGGAATCCGGAAGCCGGGTCCGGCTGGACCGGCTGGGGCGTCATGCCCGGATCACGTTCCGCAAGCCCGCGGAGGGTCCTCCGGTCGTGTCGCTTCAGGCCATCGCGGAACTGCGGGAGGCCCTGGCGTCCCTCGCCGGGGACCCGGGCGTGCGGAGCGTGACGCTCCGGTCGGAAGGGGACGGGGTGTTCCTGGCGGGCGGCGACCTCCAGGAGTTCGAGACCCTCGACACGCCCGACAAGGGGCGCGAGATGGCGGAGGGGATGCGGGCGGTGCTCCGGGGGTTCGAGGACCTGCCCTGCCCGGTCCTCGCGGTCCTGGACGGGGACGTCTTCGGGGGCGGGTGCGAGACCGTCCTCGCGGCGGACATCCGGATCGCGGCCCCGGGCGTGCGGCTCGCGTTCACCCAGGGCCGCTTCGGGCTGATCCCGGGGTGGGGCGGGGCCACGCGGCTGACCCGGCTCGTGGGGCGGGGTCGCGCCCTGTCCCTGCTGATGACGGGGCGGCCGGTGGGGGCGCGGGAGGCGCAGGCCATCGGGCTGGTGGACGAGGTGGTCCCCCGGCAGAGGTTGGACGACGCCCTGGCCGACCTGCTGGCCAACCTCGAGATGGTCGCCCCCGAGGCGGTCCGCGCGGCGAAGGAGGCCGTTCGCACGGCGGTCATGCTCCCGTTCGAGCAGAGCCTCGCCCACGAACTCGACCTCTTCACGACGCTGTGGGCGTCCGCGGCGCACCGCGAGGGGCTTCGGGCCTTCTTCGAGCGTCGGGCCCCGGCGTGGGCGGGCGAGGCGGCGCCGGCGGGTGCGACATCGAAGGGGTCTCGCGGTGGGACGGGACGGCGCAAGAAGGTCCAACCCTGACCCGCTGGCCGGGTGTCGGGCGGTCCACCTGCTCGGGATCGGCGGCGTCGGGGTCAGCGCGGTCGCGCGCCTGCTGCTGGCGCGCGGCCTCGACGTCTCGGGCTGCGACGTGCGCGAGTCCTCGATCACGCGGGCCCTCGCGTCCGAGGGCGCTCGGGTGTCCATCGGGCACTCGCCGGACCACCTGGCCGGGGCGGACCTCATCGTGGTGTCCTCCGCCATCCCCGAGGTCAATCCAGAACTGCGGGCCGCCCGGGAGCGGGGGCTGCGCGTCGTCCACCGGTCCGAGGTGCTCCAGGCCCTGATCGCGGGGCATCGCGGCATCGGGGTGACCGGGACCAACGGCAAGGGGACCGTCTCGGCCCTGGTCGCGTGGCTCCTGCACGGGGCCGGGCTCGACCCCTCCTTCGCCATCGGCGCGATCCTCCTGGACTTCGGCACGAACGCCCGCGCCGGCCGGGGACCGCACCTCGTGTGCGAACTGGACGAATCGGACGGGTCCTTCGCGAACACACGGCCGGAACGGTTTGTCATAAACAATCTGGAAGCAGACCATTTGAACTATTACAAAAATCTGGAGGGCCTGCTGCGGACCTTTTCCGAGTACCTGGGTTCGGACGATGCCCCGCCCTTCCTCCACGTGAACCTGGACGACGCGAACGTCCGCGAGGTCCTGCGGCGGGCTCGCCCGCGCGGCCTCGTCATCGGCCACGGGGAGGGAAGGGACTGTACCTACGCGATGAGCGCGTGCGAGGCGTCGCGCCTGGGGTCGCGGTTCCGCGTGCGCGGACCCGCGGGGGACCTCGGGTGGTTCGACCTGAACCTCCCGGGGCGCTACAACGCCATGAACGCCCTCGCGGCCCTCGGGGTCGCCCTGGAGGAGGGCGTGGAGGTCGAGGCCGCGCGGGAGTGCCTGCCCCGGTTTTCCGGGATGGAGAATCGCTTCACCGTGGTCCAGGCCGGGGGGTGGACCCTCGTCAAGGACTACATCTCGCACCCGACGGGGATCCGGGGGGTCTTGCGGGCCGCGCGCGGGCTCGGGGGCGGCCGCCTGGTCGCGGTCTTCAAGCCCTACCGGTTCACGATGATCCACTACCTCCAGGACGAGTACCGCGACGCCTTCCGCGACGCGGACCTGACCCTGATCACCGAGATGTACCCCGCGGGGGAGGTCCCGATCCCCGGGGTGGACACGGAGTTCCTGGTGCGGAAGGTCCGGTCCGCGGGGAGCGAGGTCCTGCTGGTCCCGGACCTGGAGGACATCCCCGGCGCGCTGCGCGACCGCGCGGGACCCGGGGACGTGGTCGTGTTCTTCGGCGGCGACGACCTGTTCCGGGTGGCGGACCGGTTTGCGGATGAACTCGTCGCCGGGGGGACGGGATGAAGGTCGAGGGACGCCCGTTCAGCGTGATCGGGATGGGGCGGAGCGGCCTTGCGGCCGCGAGGGTGCTCGCGCGCCTGGGAGCGGACGTGCTCCTGTCGGACCGCGCGGACGACGAGGCGCTGCGCGGGCGGGCGGCCTCGCTGGGACCGGGCGTCGCGGTCGTGCTGGGACGCGAGGTGGTCCGGCCGGGGGACACGGTGGTCTTGAGCCCCGGCATCCCCCCGTCCGCGCCCGCCTTCCGCGAGGCGTACCGGTCGGGCGGCGAGGTCCTGGGCGAGGTCGAGTTGTTCTACCGCCTGTGGTCGGGCCGCATCGTGGCCGTGACCGGCACGGACGGCAAGAGCACGGTGACCACGCTCGTCGCGCACCTCCTGAACGCGGGCGGGGTCCGGGCCCACGCGGCCGGGAACCTGGGCAACGCCCTGTGCGACCTCCTGGCGGGGGACGACCCGGACCCGTCGGACGTGGTGGTGGCCGAGGTCAGTTGCTTTCAACTGGTGACGTGCTCGCGATTTCGGCCGTTCGTCGCGGTCGTGACCAACCTGGCGGAGGACCATCTGGAGGTTCACGGGTCCTTCGATGCATACGTGCGGGCCAAGGCGCGCGTGGTGGCGAACCAGGCGGCCGGGGACTGGTTCGTGCGCAACCGGGACGACCCGATCCTGGCGGGGTGGCTGCGCACCGGGCACCCGGTGGCGCCCGACAACGGGCAGGGGGTTCTGGAGGTCTCGCGCAACGGGCCGGTCCGGGATGGGGCGTGGACGTGGGACGGGGTCCTGCACGCGGCCCGCCGGGCCCGATCGGTCGTGGTCCTGGCGCGTGCGGGTTTTGCGCCGGTCGGGCCGCACAACACGGAAAACGCGCTCCTCGCGATGGCCGCGGCGTTGCCGTTCGGCCTCGACGAGGAGGCCCTGGCCCGGGGGCTCGCCTCGTACCGGGGCCTGCCGCACCGGATCGAGTTCGTGCGGGAGGTGCGGGGCGTGCGGTTCTACAACGACTCGAAGGCGACGAATCCCCACGCGGCCGCCACGGCCCTGCGGGCCTTCGACGAGCCCGTGGTCCTGATCGCGGGCGGGTACGAGAAGGGCCTGCCGCTCGACCCCCTGCTCGCGCGCATCCCCGGGCGGTGCAAGGCGGTGGTCCTGTGCGGGGACAGCGCGGAGCGCATGGCGCGGGAGATGGGCGACCTGGCCCCGGTGGACGTGGTCGGGGACCTCGACGCGGCCGTGGCGCGGGCCTTCGAGCGGGCGCGGGAGGCGGGCGCGACGGTGGTGCTGTTCTCGCCCGCGGCGTCGTCGTATGACCGCTACCACGGCTTCGAGGAGCGGGGCGAGCACTTCCGCCGGGTGGTCGAGGGGTTGTAGGTGCGGCGGCGCCGGACCATCCTCGTGGACGGCTACAACCTGATCGGGGCGACCCGGGGCCTGCGGGCGCACGACCTGGAGCGGGCGCGCGAGGCGTTGCTGGACCGGATGAGCACCTACGCCCGGGCGCGGGGGCACGAGGTCGTGGTCGTCTTCGATGGCGCGGACCTGCCCGTGGACTACTACCCGCGCAAGGGGCGGGTCGGGGTGCGGGCCGTCTTCTCGGAGCCGGGCGAGAAGGCGGACCCCGTCCTGGTGGCCGAGGCGAGGCGGCGTCAGGGCCGGTGCGTGGTGGTGACGGACGACCGGGAGGTGCGCCGGGGGTGCGACGAGGCCGGGGCCGTGACCCTCGGGTGCGAGGAGTTCGAGAGGGTCATGCGCCGGGCCGGCGCTGAGGACCGGGAGGGCTTGGGGGCGCCTGTGGACGAGGCCGCGTCGCCGGAACCCCCGGCCCCGCCCACCTCGGCGGAGGACCTGCGGGCCTGGGAGCGGTTCGTGGCCGGGGTCAAGCCCCTGACGGGGCGCGAGCGCCGGCAAACCCGCCCC
>DYKK01000492.1 GCA_020722625.1 Anaeromyxobacter dehalogenans | reverse complement strand
CGGATGCTCTTGATCGGCTCGCCGTTCACCTTGACGAGGAGCGACGACGACTGGGGGAGGAGGAGCTCGGAGTGGCTCATGGCGAGGCGCAGAAAGGCGCCGTCCTTGACCTTTCCCACGAAGGGGTTCGGCACGGTGAAGTTTACGGAATGATAGAACTTTCCGCGTAGAATCATGTCGCTGAGTTTCAGGTCCACCAGCCGCACCACGAAGGCCGCCTCGGACCATTCACTCTCGGGCATCAGGGACGTGGGCGGCTTGTCGAATGAAACCACGGGGCCCTTGAGTCCACGGACGGACGCCGGGGACTTGAGGTGCTCGGCGACCAGGCGGATCGCGTCGTCGTCGCGACCCGTCACGACCAGAAGGCGCCGGCCCGGGTCGAACGGCGAGGCGAACTCCATCAGGAACCCGGCGGGCTCGCGCGCCACGGCGTCCAGGGGGATCGGAACCGACCAGGCCCCGGCCGTGAACGCGCGGAGAAACGCGGGGGACCCGATCAGGACCACGTGACGACTCCGGAGCACGTCGGCCTCGGCCCGCCCCCCCATGATCACGCGGAACTCGCCCCGGCCCAGGCCCACGTCCTGTCCCAGGAGCGTGGTCAGCCCGGCCAGGGCGTCCCACTCGGCGGGGGTGGGCTCCGGGGGGACCAGGATCACCGCGTGCACCCGTTCCTCGCCCTCGCCATACAGGAGGTCCGGGTTCGCGTAGTCGCCGGGGAAGCCGGCCAGGTCCGGGACGACCTTGCGATCCTCGAACTGGACGGTCAGCAGGGACTCCCGGTCCAGGAGCGTCCACAGGGCCGGGTTGTGCACGTCGTCGCAGAGGTCCTCGAGGTCCGACCGCATCTTGACCGTCAGGGTCAGGACGTTCATCCCCCCCCGAAGGAGGCGGGCCGGGATCGGGATCGTCGCGAAGGCGTCGCTCTGATTGGTCTTGTCCAGGTAGAAACTGTCCACCGGGCTCCCGTTCATGGCCACGGTCACGGTCGAGAGGTCGCGCTTCAGGATGGGCGAGTGCGAGAAGCGCAGCTCGAGCAAGGCCGGTTTCGTGAACTCCCAGTCCTCGGAGAGTTCGAACCAGTAGTCCTTGAGGACGTGCACCCCCTTGACGGTCGCGTTCACTCCACCGGTGAAGTCCACGGCGACCGAGCGAGCGAACGCGGTCCCCGCGACCGGCGTCGCGATGGCGAAGACGATTCCGAGCAATGGTCCAAAGCCCCGGCCAATCACCCTTTGTTTCACCG
>DYKK01000146.1 GCA_020722625.1 Anaeromyxobacter dehalogenans | reverse complement strand
TGTCGGGTGACGACCAACGCCATGCGTCTCCGTTTTTCAGCGGCCTCTGCGGCGATCCCCGGTCGCCCTCCGCGTCAGCCGGCGAGGAACGGTCACGAACTTGTGACACGCCTGTCATGATCTTGTCACGGAACCGGATCGAGACTCCGCCCCGACGGGGGCTGCGGAGGCAGCGATGCGCCGGGTCGGGGTCGTGGTCGGGGCGGTCCTGATGGGATGGGGGGCCGCGAGGGCCGACGAGGGGCCCCCGGGAACGGGCGGCGGGGGACCGGTCGCGACGACGGTCCGGGACGCCTCGGGCCTGCGGGTCGCGGGGGACGGTCGGCTTCGGTTCGGGGCCCTGTTGCAGGGCTGGTGGGTCCTGGATCACCAGGGCGCGGCACGCCACACGTTTCGGTTGCGGCGGGCCGAGGTCGCGCTGCAGGGCGACGTGGCGTCCGGGCGCGTCTTGTTCGGGGTCATGGTGGACCCCGCGAAGGTCCTGGAACCGGCGAGCGTCCGGGCCGTGGACGCGGCCGGGAAGGAGGTCTCGGCGACCCGGGCCTCGTCCGCCCTGTCCGTGCTGCAGGATTTCTACGTGGGCGTCTCGACGCCGGTCGCGGACGTTTCCATCGGGCAGTTCAAGATCCCGATCTCGTACGAGGGGTTCCATTCCTCGGGGGAACTCCTCTTCGCGGAGCGGGCGCTGTTGTCGCGCGGGCTCGGGACCTTGCCGTTCACGGGGACCTCGTACCAGTCGGCCGCGGACGGCCTGGGCCTGGCGTCCGGGGGCTACGGCGACAAGCGGGACCTCGGGGTCAAGGCCGAGAAGCGGCTCGGGCCGGTCTACTGGTACCTGGGCCTGTTCAACGGCGCGGGCACGAACCACCTGGACTCGGACTCGCGCAAGGACCTTGCGGCGCGCGTCGAGGTCTTCCCCGTCGCCGGCCTGATGGTCGGCGTCGCGGGGTACGTGACGCTGCGCGACGGACTGGGGGCGGCGCCGGGCGCGAAGGACCGCGCCGAGGCCGACGTGCGCTTCGAGGCGGGACCCGTGGTCGTGCAGGCGGAGTACCTGTTCGCCCGGGACCACAACCAGAAGACGGGCACGATGACCCCCTCGCAGGGAACCTACCTGGCCGTGGCGGCGCGCCTGCCGCACGGGGTCGAGGTGGCGGGTCGCTTCGGGTGGTGGGACCTCGACATGGACGCGGACCGGTCCCAGGTCTGGGAGGCGGCGGGCGGCCTTCATTACTATCTGAAAGGTTTCAATGCGAATCTGAAACTGGACTACGGCTTCTATCGGCCGACCCTGCCCGGACTCCAGGACACGCACGAGGTCATCCTGGCCGCGCAGGTGAAGTTCTGAAAGGAGATGCCACCATGAAGCACCACGCCGTGATCCTGATCGGGCTCCTCTGGGGCGCTTCCGGGTGCCGCGGGGGACCGCCTGCCGGGTCCGGACCCTCCGGTCCCGTGACCCTGACCGGGGCCGGGGCCACCTTCCAGTACCCGCTCCAGTCGAAATGGGCCGCCGAGTACGCCGCCCGAGACCCCGGGGTGCGCCTCAACTACCAGTCCATCGGGAGCGGGGGCGGGATCCGGCAGGTCCTCGCGAACACCGTCCACTTCGGGGCGACCGACGGCCCCATGACCGACGAGCAACTGGCCGAGGCCGGGGCCCCCATCCTGCATGTCCCGGTCACGCTCGGGGCGGTCGCGGTCGCCGTGAACCTCCCCGAGGTCTCGGGTTCGCTCCGCCTGCCCGCCGGGACCCTGGCCGACATCTTCCTGGGTCGCGTGACCCGCTGGAACGACCCGGCCCTCGCGGCCGCGAATCCCGGCGTGGGGCTCCCGGACAAGGCGATCACGGTGGTCCACCGCTCGGACGGCTCCGGGACCACCTACATCTTCGTGGACTTCCTGGCCAAGGTCAGTCCCGAGTGGAAGCGGAAGGTCGGGGTGGCGACCTCCGTGGCCTGGCCGGTCGGGCTCGGGGCCAAGGGGAACGAAGGGGTGACCGGGCTCGTCAAGCAGACTCCGGGCGCGATCGGGTACGTCGAGCTGACCTACGCCCTCCAGAACGACCTCCCCGTCGCGGCCGTCGAGAACCCGTCGGGCGAGCCCGTGTCGCCGAGCATCGAGTCCGTGACCGCCGCGGCCGCCGCGGCCGCCGCGGACCTCCCCGACGACCTGCGCGTGTCCATCACGAACGCGCCCGGGGCCGGGGCGTATCCCCTCTCCGGATTCTCGTGGGTCGTGGTGCGGCGCGACCTGCCGGACTGCGAGACCGCGGTCCCGCTCGCGCGCTACCTGTGGTGGGCCGTGCACGAGGGCCAGGCGTTCTCGGCGCCCCTGCACTACGCCCCGCTTCCGCCGGCCGTCGTGTCCCGCTGCGAGGCGAAACTGCGTTCCATCACGTGTGACGGGAAGCCGGTGCTCCCATGACCCGTCGCGTGACCTCGGACACGGCCTTCCAGGGGGTCCTGGTGTTCGCGGGGGTCGGGGGGCTGGCCCTCCTCGGCGGGATCGCCTGGGTCGTGGGGACGATGTCGGAAGACGCGTTCCGGCACGTGGGGTTCTGGCGGTTCCTGGTCGGCACGACCTGGGACCCCGTCGCCGGGGAGTTCGGGGCGTGGCCGGCCCTCCTGGGCACCCTGCTCACGTCCGCCCTCGCCCTGGTCCTGGCCCTCCCCCTGGGGTTCGCGGTCGCCGTGTTCCTGAACGAGGTCGCCCCGGCCCGCCTGGCCTCGCCCCTGTCGGCCCTCGTGGACCTCCTCGCGGCCGTCCCGAGCGTGATCTACGGCCTGTGGGGGCTGTTCGTCCTGGCACCCGCGGTGCGCGACCACGTCCAGCCGGCGTTGCAGGCCGTCCTGCCCGACCTCCCGTTCTTCCGAGGCCCCCCGCTCGGGGTCGGGGTCCTGTGCGCCGGGGTCCTTCTCGCGGTCATGGTCCTGCCCGTCGTCACCAGCGTGGCCCGCGAGGTGCTGCGCGCACTTCCCGACTCCTTTCGCGAGGCGGCCCTCGCGCTCGGGGCCACCCGGTTCGAGGTCGTGCGTCGCGTCCTGTTCCCGGCGGCGCGCTCCGGCCTGCTCGGCGCGGGGGTGCTGGGGCTGGGCCGCGCCCTCGGCGAGACCATGGCCGTGACCATGGTGATCGGCAATCGCCATGATGTCCCCGACAGTTTGTTCGCGCCCGGCTACACCCTGGCCGCGGTCATCGCGAACGAGTTCTCGGAGGCCTTCTCGCCGCTGTACCTGTCGGCCCTGGCCGGGCTCGCCGCGGTCCTGATGGGGACGACCCTGATCCTGAACGCGGGCGCCCGGCTCCTGGTGCTGCATGCCCGCGGGAGGTGGTCGTGAACGGACGGGCGGAGGAGCGGGACCCCGCGATCCGCCGGTTTCGCCGGCGCCGCCTTGCGGACCGCGTGTTCCTCGTCCTGACCGTCGCGTCCGTGGGCGTGGTCCTCGCCCCCCTGGTCGCCGTCGTCGGGTCGGTGGTGGCGCGGGGCGCCGCGGCCGTGACCCCGGAATTCCTGGTGTCGGTCTCGAGGCCCGTGGGCGAGCCCGGGGGCGGGATCGGGCACGCCCTCGCCGGGAGCGCCCTCCTGGTGGGTTCGGCCCTGGCCGTGGCCGGGCCGTTCGGGATCGCCGCGGGCCTGTTCCTGGCGGGCACCCGCCGGAACCGGATCGCCTGGGCCGTGCGTGCGAGCGCGGACGTCCTGACCGGGGTCCCGTCCATCGTGGTCGGGGTCTTCGCATACGCGGTCCTGGTGGTGCCGCTGCGCCACTTCTCGGGCCTGGCCGGGACCCTGGCCCTGGCGGTCCTGATGTGGCCGCTGATCGCCCGCGCCACGGAGGAGGTCGTGCGCATGGTGCCACGGGAACTGAGCGAGGCCGGGCTCGCGCTCGGGGCCCGGAACTGGCGGGTCGCCCTGCGCGTGGTCGTGCCCGCCGCGTTCCCGGGGATCGGCGCGGCCCTGATCGGGGCCGCCTCGCGCGCCGCGGGCGAGACCGCACCGCTGATGTTCACCGCGTTCGGGAGCCCGTTCCTCGCGCTCGACCCGACGGAGCCCGTGGCCGCGGTTCCCCTCGTCATCTTCAACTACGCGGTCTCGCCGTACGACGACTGGCGGCGGCAGGCGTGGGCGGCGGCCCTGGTCCTGTGCGTCCTGGTCCTGGCCGGAAACCTCGTGTCCCGGTCCCTGATCGCCCGGAGGGCTCCCCGATGACATCCGCGATCCACGAAGGACTCGTGCCGGGAAGCATCCCGGTGGGGCGAGACGCCCCAGCGCCGGCTCGCCGGAACAAGATCGAGGTCGTGGAGTTGACGGCCCGCTACGGGAACAGAGAGGCCATCACCGGGGTGACGCTGTCCATCCCCGCGCGGACCGTGACCGCGATCATCGGACCGTCCGGGTGCGGCAAGTCCACGCTCCTGCGCTGCCTGAACCGCCTGCACGAGGCGACCCCGGGCGCGGGCGTGTCGGGTCGGATCCTCCTGGACGGACGCGACCTGCGGGCCGAGGACCCCATCGTGGTGCGGCGGAGGGTGGGCATGGTCTTCCAGAGGCCCAACCCGTTCCCGACCATGAGCGTGCGCGACAATGTCCTGGCGGGGTTCCGTCTGACCGGGGTCCGGCCCCGGTCCCCCGAGGAGGTCGTGGAGCGCGCCTTGCGCCGCGCCGCCCTGTGGAACGAGGTCAAGGACGCCCTGGATCGGCCGGGAACGAGCCTGTCCGGAGGGCAGCAGCAGCGGCTGTGCATCGCGCGGGCCCTCGCGGTGGAGCCCGAGGTCCTCCTGATGGACGAGCCGTGCTCGGCCCTGGACCCGGTGGCGACCGCCCGCATCGAGGAACTGGTCCGCGAGGTCGCGCCCGAGGTGACCGTCGTGATGGTGACGCACAACATGCAGCAGGCCGCGCGCGTGTCGGAGCGCACGGCCTTTCTGTACCTGGGACGGCTCGTGGAGGTGGGCGACACCGCGACGATCTTCACGAGGCCGGCGGAGCGCCTGACCGAGGAGTACATCACGGGGAGGTTCGGGTGAAGACGCACACCGACCGGCAGTACGAGGCGGAGTTGCAGCAGGTGCGGGACCTCCTCGCGGCCATGGGGGGGAGGGTGGAGCGGATGCTGCACGACGCCCTCCAGGCCTTGCACGACCACGACCGGGACCTCGCCCGCGCGGTCCTCGCCGCGGACCGAGAGGTGAACGAACTGGAGGTCGAGGTGGACGAGGCGTGCCTGCGCAACCTCGCCCTGCGCCAGCCCACCGCGTCGGACCTGCGGTTTCTGGCCGCGGCCCTCAAGATCGTGACGGACGTCGAGCGCATGGGGGACCTCGCGGCGAACGTGGCCGAGCGCGTCGTCGAGTTGTGCGAGTTCCCGCCCCTGAAGCCCTACATTGACCTGCCCCGGATGGGGCGCATCGGGGGCGAGATGCTCTCCGAGGCCCTGGACGCCTTCGCCCGCGGGGATGCGGACCTGGCCCGCCGTGTCCTGGCGCGGGACAACGTGGTGGACGCCACCTACGTCCAGATCCTGCGCGAGTTGCTGACCTACATGATCGAGGACCCCCGCAACATCCCGCGCGCCGTGGGGCTGTTGAACATCGCCAAGGCCCTGGAGCGGTTCGGGGACCACGCGACCAACGTGGCGGAGCAGGCGGTCTTCCTGGTCGAGGGGCGCGACGTGCGCCACCAGGGGATCGGCAAGCCGGAACCGCCCGAGGAGGGCGTCATCGAGAGACCGGGGCGCGGCGTGCTGTTCGTGTGCCTCGCGAACGCCGCCCGCAGTCAGATGGCCGAGGCGTGGGCCCGGCACCTGGCGCCCCCGGAGATCGAGGTCGCGTCCGCCGGCCTGACCCCGAGCCCCGTTCACCCCCTGGCGGTCCAGGTCATGGCCGAGGTGGGGCTCGACCTCGCGGGGGCCCGGTCCAAATCGCTGTCGGACGTGCCCCTGGACCGCTTCGACCTCGTGGTGACCCTGTGCGACGAGGGGCGGGGCGTGGACATGCCCCCGGGGGCGCGCCACCTGCACTGGCCCATCGAGGACCCCGTGCCCGCGGCCTCCGCGCCCGAGGCCCTCGAAGTCTTCCGGCGCGTGCGAGACGACCTCGCGGCCCGCGTGGACCGGCTGTTCCGGGACGGGGCGTGAGGCGGCCCGGACTGTGCCCGCGGGGGGCCCTGCCGGCGTCGGGGGCCTCACTCGGTGACGAACCGGAACCGGTTTCCTCCCACCTCGATCACGTCGCCGTTCGTGAGGGTGGCGACCTTCGCGGCCGCTCCGTTGACCTTCATGGAGGGCCAGAACATCGAGCCGCGGGCCACGTAGTGGGACTGCTCCCAGGTGATGCGGATGCCGGACCCGATCGAGAACCCGAACAGCCTGAACCGGCAGTCGGCGGTCTTGCCGATGGTGAGCGCCTCCGTCTCCGACAGGGCCTTGCGCGGCGAGCCCGGCTCGTGGGGGTCGATCCGGACCAGGTGGCTCCGCTTGGCCTCGCGCAGCCTCGACAACTGGGCCCGGACCTGGCGCGCGTCCACCGCCGTGGTCGAGTCGTCCATGGCCTTCTGGGACGAGGTCTCAGGGCGGTACTGGACCTCGAACGCGAGGTCCCGGCCCCCGCACCGGGGGCAGACGGGCGCCCGACGGAGCGTGCTGACCATCCCGGTCCAGTGACACCCGCTGCACTCCGCGTTGGAGAAGTACCCCTGGCCGAGGTACCCCTGCGCGGTGACTGCGGTTTCCGAAAAGATCAGCAGGTACTCGGTCCCGACCAGAATCTCGCTGCCCTCCGCGAGGAAGGCCGAGGAGGCGGTCATCGCGCCGTCCACCACGATGGGGTTCGTCTCGGACACGCAACGGACCGACCATCGGCCGTCGGTCCCCTTCTGGATCACCAGGTGCTCGCGCGAGACGGTGCTCCCCGGGAGGGCGAGGTCGTTCGCGGCCGGGTCCCGGCCGACGCGAAGGCTCGTCCCCGCGAAACTCGACGTCCGGGCCGCCCGGCCCATCTGGTGGATCACGATGGTGGGCATCGGGAACCTCCGTTGCGGCAAAAAGTCTAGTCCACCAGGGCGGGGATTCGCAACCGGATTCGGGGGCGTTGGTCGTCGGGTCCGAGCGAGCGATTGGCGTGTTCAGATCGGGCTCTGGCGGAAGCCCTCCCCGATCACCTCGACCACGTCGTGGACGGTCGTGAAGCACTGCGGGTCCACGGACTGGACCACCTTCTTCGCGTGCGCGAGTTGCCGGACCGTGACGATGCAATAGACGACCTTCTTGTGGCGCCTCGTGTACGCCCCACGGCCGTACAGGAACGTCACGCCGCGCCCGACCTTCTCGAGCAGGGCGCGGGCGACCTCCTCCGGCCGGTCGGTGATGATGATCATCGCCTTGTTGGCGTCCATGCCGATGATCGTTCGCTCGAGTACGAGCGACTCCACCAGGATCACGACCACCGTGTACAGCGCCGGCTCGACCCCATAGACGACGCCCAGCACCGCCACCGTCGCGGAGTTCAGCGCGAACAGCGCCGTCCCGATGCGGATCGCGAAGCGCCTGCGCAGGATCGCGACCAGGATGTCCGTACCGCCCTGGGTGGCGCGGGCCCGGAACACGAGGCCGCTCCCGAAGCCGACCAGCACGCTGCCGGCCAGGAGGTTCAGGTAGGGGTCGGACACGGGGCGGATCGCGGCCAGGGGCTCCGTCGCGGCCATGGCCCCGGCGAGGCCGAGCATCCCCAGGAGGCTCCACGCGACGAAGTCGCGGTCAATCACCCGGGCCGCCGCGACGAAGATGGGGAGGTTCAAGACGAACAGGACGACCCCGGCGGGGATGGGCACCAGGAAGGACACGAGCATCGCGACGCCCGCGACCCCCGAGGTCAGGAGGTTCTGCGGCACCAGGAACAGGTTGATCCCGGCCGCGGCGGTGAGGGAACCCACCGACACGCCCGCGATCCGGACCCAGAACTCCCGCGACGGCCGTTTCATCCACCACCTCCCGAACGAGGCCCGCCCCCGAGGGACGACCTCGCGGCGAATGGTACCGCTCATTTCACCACCCTGGGGCCGCGACTTCCCCGGCTATCGGACGTGCCACCGGCACGTCCTCTCCCGCTCGGTCGCTTCGCTC
>DYKK01000145.1 GCA_020722625.1 Anaeromyxobacter dehalogenans | reverse complement strand
TCCAGGGGAACCATGAAGAGACCATGTCGAATCCTTGAGAATTTTTCAGCAGCCTCGGGACGCGGCTTTGACACCCCGGACCGATGCCCCCTACAATGCGCACCAGGAACCAGGAGGGCCTCGTGGTACCGGGCGATGTCACCCCCTACCTCCCGCTGGTGCGGTCGGTGGCCTCGCGGATGGCGGCCCGCCTGCCGCGCACCGTGGACCTGGACGACCTGATCAGCGCGGGGGTCCTGGGCCTGATCAACGCGGCCCGCCAGTATGACGAAGGCCGCGGGGTCCCCTTCGACCGGTACGCCGAGATCCGGGTGAGGGGCGCCATCGTGGACGAACTTCGCACCCTCGACCAGACCACGCGCTCCGCGCGGAAGCGGCTGTCCGAGATCACCGCCGTGACACGCTCCCTGGCCACGCAACTGGGTCGCCAGCCTTCCCAGGAGGAGGTCGCCCTCGCGCTCGGGGTCTCGCTGAGTCAGTACCACGCCCTGACCTCCCGGTCCGCGCCCGTCCTGGTGTTCGGCTTCGACGACCTCGGGGCCTTCGGCCAGGAGGGGCGTCAGGATTCCAGCCCGTTCCTCCAGGACCACGCGACGATGCCCCCGGAGTCGGCGGTCGCGCGTCGCGAGACGGCGGAGCAGGTGGCCCGGGCGGTCGAGGACCTGACCGACCGGCAGCGGCAGGTCGTCACGTTCTACTACTTCGAAGGCATGAACTACCGCGAGATCGCGGACCTGCTGGGCGTGACCGAGGGCCGCGTGTCCCAGTTGCACACGGCGGCCACGGAGCGCCTGAAGACCCTCCTGGACGAGGACCTGGAGGCGTGACCTCCGCTCCGGGACGACGCGAGGGGAGCATGCCCCGGTGGGACACGCGATCGACCGAGGGGCGGAAACCCCTCCTGCCGTCCGGAGGTTTCCCATGAAGGTCGCACTGGTATCCGGGGTCGTGGGGACGTGCCTGTGCGTCGCGTGCGGGGGCGGGAGGCCGCCGGTGCAGCCGAGGCCGCTCACGCGCCTGCAGACGGACCGGGACTACCTGCGCGACGAGTACGGGCGGTACGTCTTCTTCCATGGCGTCAACGTGAGCGGCAGCACCAAGATGCCGGCGGCCGTCGGGGGGCGGCCGTTGACCCTGGACCAGATGAGCGAGCCGCACGCGACCGGGGTTCCCAGTTACCTCGGCCTGCCGTTCCCCGGGCACACGGGGAAGACCGTCCGGCCGGAGGACATCGCGCCGGCCGCGGACTCGGAGTTCCGCAAACTGCGCGACGCCGGCTTCAACGCCGTCCGGCTCCTGGTGAACTGGGAGGGAATCGAGCCGGTCCGCAAGGGGGAGTACGACCGCGACTACCTGGCGTCCATCCGGACCGTGGTCCAGGCCGCGGCGCGATACGGAATCTACGTGCTTCTGGACATGCACCAGGATGCCTTCAGCCGCCACCTGGTGGTCCGCTACAACGAGACGCCGTCCTACGAGGACCCGCCGGGCTCCGGGAACGTGGTGCATCCGGCGCCCGGGACCCTCGAGAACACGCTGTTGGCCCTGGTGGAGCCCTACACAGACGCGGTGCGCGGCGAGGGGGCGCCCCGGTGGGTGGTCGAGGCCTGCCTCCCCGAGAAGGACCTGGACTCGCCCTTCTGGGGGACACCGCGGCTGCTCCGAGTCCTCAACGAACTCACGGTGTCGGACCTCCAGAAACTCGGGGAACTCCTGGGGGGGCTGCCGGGCGGCGGGGACGGGGGAGGGATGGACATCCCCGCGTGGGCGCTCGCGCTCGTCGCGAAGAACCCGGGGCCGTTCGAGGTCTGGGAGACCAGCGACGCCCTGCCGTTCACGAACTGGGGGATCCTGTCCATGCTGTCGCTGGACGTGGCCCGCTGCTTCTTCTGCCTGCTCGCGGGCGACGCGGCCTTCCCCGGCCTGACCGTCCCGGAGGCGGACGGCCGGGTCCGCAGCGTCCAGGACTCCCTCCAGGAGGCCTACGCGAACGCCTGGAAGCAGGTGGCGGAGCAGGTGAAGGACCTGCCGAACGTCGCGGGGTATGACCTGATGAACGAGCCCAACACGAACGCGATCCCGCTGTCCGCCGTGGCCGGGCTCCTGGTGACCGGGGCCCTGGACGGGGCGCGCCAGACCCTCGTGGACCTGCTGGGGAAAGAAAACGGGGAACTCATCTACCACCTGCTGACGGGCCTGGGCCTGCTCCCCCCGCTGCCCGCGAAGCCGGCCCCGCCGGACCCGCCCTGCGAGGAGCGGGCGGACGCGGTCGCCAGGAAGGCGTGCCAGGAGGCGTACGGCGCGGCCCTCGCGTCCTGGGAGACCGAGCGCGCAACGGTCCTGCGGGACCACGGGCTCGACCGGATGGACCCCCTCGCGGTCCTGGGCTTCAACGTCGGCTTCGACCGGGCGTACCTGAAGCCGTTCTACGAGCGCGTGGGCCGGGCGATCCTCGAGGTGGACCCGGACGCCGTGATCTTCGTCGAGTCCTCGATGAACGTCTCGATGCTCCTCTCCGGATTCGCCGGTGGGATGTGGGACCTGAGCATGGACCGCCTGGACCTGCCGCGGGTCGTGTATGCCCCGCACTGGTACGCGGACATCTACCCCTTCCTGGGGTTCAACCAGCCGGACCGCGAGTTCCAGGTCGAGGAGGTCCGCTACCGCGACTACCAGCAGGGGCTGGAGCAGGCCGCGGCCCTGGCGTCCTACTCGCTCGGGAACGTCCCGGTCGCCTTCGGCGAGTTCGGGACGTACTTCAAGTTCGGGGGGATCGAGAAGTCGCACGAGCAGGGCTACGTCGTGTCGGCCCACATCCTGGACAACTACTACGAGGCCCTGGAACGGATGTTCCGCAGCCGGTTCGTCTGGTGCTACACCCCGGACAACGACCAGCACTACGGGGACTGGTGGAACAAGGAGGACTTTTCGATCCAGGGATGGGACGGGAGGTTTCGGGCGCGGGAGGCGTGGGCGCGGCCGTTCCCCAAGGCCCTGGCCGGGCGGCCGGTCTCCATGCACTATTATTCGCCGTTGCATTATTTCGACTTGAACGAGAAGGTCGTTCCGCCGGCCGGGGAGTTCGAGGTCCGCTACGACTCGCGCGAGACCGACGCCCCCACCGAAATCTCGGTCCCGGACGGCGTGTACCCCGACGGGTTCTACGTGTGGCTGTCCGACGGATACGCCTACTACGATGCCGAGGCACGCACTCTGTATCACTTCCCGGACCGGGACGAGCCGGACGCGGAACACTCCGTGCGCCTCCGACCGCCCCTTTCGGGCCAGGAGAACGTGGGGTGGCGGTACTTCTTCCGGGGGGACCAGGCGGTGCGCGCGTACTGACGCGCGCGGGAGGGACGCCATGACATCCAGATGGCCGGTCATCCTGGGGGTCGTGGGGGTGTGCGCGGCGGCCCACGCCCAGGAACCGGGACGGGCCGAGTGCGGGCGGGCGGACGAGGACGCGCGTCTCGAGGCGCACGTCCGGCTCGACAACCTCTTTCTGTTCCGCAGCGACTCGGACTTCGACCGGACCGCGCCCCGGTACGACGAGAGCGGCCAGACCGTCGGGGCCTTCGCCACGGTCCTGACCCCGCGCCTGACGTGGCACCTGGCCCGCAACCTGCGCGTGACCTACGAGGTCGAGATCGGCCTGAACTACTGGAGCCGGAACAATCCGGACACGGAATCCGCCCTCTCCCCGGACGTCTTCGTGATGAAGCACCGGGAGATGTTCGCGCAGGGGGAGTTCAACCGCGGGCGCCTCGGGTTCCAGGTCGGCTACCAGCGGTTCCTCGACCCGACCGGCCTGTTCCTGAACCACTGGATCGGGGCCGCGCAGGTGTGGTGGGGGTTCGAGCACGGTCGGATCGGGCTGTTCGTGGGCGAGGTCCCGGACCAGACCTACGAGGGGATCACGGTGCGGGACAACAACTTCAAGCGCGACATCCTCGTGTTCGGCGCGAGCGGGGCGTGGGACCTCGGGGGAGGGTGGGGCCTGGCCGCGGGGGTCCACACCCTGTACGACTCGCACGTGGTCGGCAGGACCCGCTTCGTCGTGGCCCCGGCGGCGCGCGTGTCGCACGAGTCCGGGCCCTGGACCCTGTTCGTGGACGGGGTCCTCCAGGCGGGCCGCTTCGACAACGCGGCCCTGGACGGCGGCGACCAGACCGTGATCGCGTGGGCCGCGCAGGGGCACGTGGGCCTGGACCTGCCTCCGTGGTCCGCGGAGATGAACCTCCTCGCCCTGTCGCCGGACGACGCCCACGACGGGAACGCGCGGCAGGGGGCCTTCCTGTACGCGGCGAAACCCGCAAGCCGCACCCGGATGCTGACCGAGGACGAGGTCCGCGACTGGTACGACAATTACGACGAGCGCCTGTCCACGTTCGAGGGCGGGTTCTTCCTGAACCGGGCCGGCCTGTTCCTGGCGGACATCAGCGCGGGCGTGGAGGTCGCGGACTGGTTCCGGCCCGGCGTGACCGTGGGCGCGGCCCTGGCGCTGGAGCCCCACAACGCCCTGGGCGGGCGGTTCGTGGGGGTCGAGGCCCTGGCGGACCTGGTGATTTCCTGGCGCGAGAGGCTCTTCGTCCATGTGGTCGGGGGGGCCCTGGCCCCGGGGCGGGCCGCCGCGGCCCTCGTCAACCGGATGGACCGGACCGCGACCGACCCGGTCTGGATGACCGAGGTCTCGTTGACGGTGCGTGACTGACCAGGGGAGGCGCCGATGACCATCGAGATTCAGGCGGTGGACTGGCTGATCATCGCCTTGTACTTCGCCGCGATCCTCGGGATCGGCCTCTACCTGAGGCGGTTTGCGCGCACCGGGGACGACTTCTTCCTGGCCGGGAGGAGGAACTCGTCGTGGGTCGCGGGCCTCGCGTTCCTGTCGGCCAACCTGGGCGCGCTCGAGATCCTCGGGTGGACCGGCGGGACCATGAAGTACGGGATGTTCGTGTCGCATTTCTACTGGGTGGGCGCGATCCCGGCCATGCTGTTCCTGGGGCTCTACATGATGCCGTTCTACTATTCGAGCCGCATCCACTCCGTCCCCGGCTACCTGCGGCTGCGCTTCGACGAGCGCACGCGTGTCCTGAACGCGGTCTCGTTCGCGGTCATGACCCTGCTGATGTCCGGGATCAACCTCTACCTGATGGCGCTCGTGTTCAAGGTCCTGCTGGGGTGGGACTGGCACGTCTCGATGTGGGTGTCCGCCGGGGCCATCGCGGTCTATATCACCCTGGGCGGCCTGATGAGCGCGATCTTCACCGAGATCGTGCAGTTCTTTCTGATCTGGGCCGGGCTGTTCCTGGTGGCCGCCCTGGGGATCGCGGACCTCGGGGGACCCGCGGCGCTCCTCGAGGGTCTTCCGGAACGCATGACCCACCTGTGGGCGACCGCCGGGAGCGCCGGCGACAACGAGATGGGCATCACCTGGATGGGCATCGCGCTGGGCCTGGGCTTCGTGCTGTCCTTCGGGTACTGGACGACCGACTTCCTGGTGGTCCAGAGGGCGTTCTCGTCGCGCGACCTCCGCTCGGCCCGCCTGACCCCGATCACGGCCTCGTTCTTCAAGATGGCGCTCCCCGTCGTCGTGGTCGGGGCCGGGCTCGTGGCCTATCGCCTGCACGCGCAGGGGCTCCTGCCCATCCCCGACGACCCGACCCGCCCCGGCCAGCCCTGGAACGACGCGGCCCTGCCCCTGCTGATCGCGCGCTACTACCCCCCCGGGCTCGTGGGGCTCGGGGTCACGGCCCTGCTCGCGGGCTTCATGGCCGGCCAGGCGGGGAACGTGAGCGCCTTCAACACGGTGTGGACCTACGACCTCTATCGCGTCCTGATCCGGCGCGACGCCTCGGACGCGCACCTCGTGTGGGTCGGGCGGGTCACCACCGTGGTCGGGATCCTCCTGTCCGTGGCCACGGCCTATGTGGCCATGCGGTTCAACACGATCATGGATTACATCCAGGCCATCTTCAGCTGGGTCAACGCCCCCCTGTTCGCGACCATGCTCCTGGGGATGTTCTGGCGCGGGGCCACGAGCGCCGGGGCGTTCTTTGGGTTGATCGCGGGGATGCTCGCGTCGTTTTCGATCTTCTTGGGGTTCAAACTCGACGTGTTCGGCCCCGGGGCCGCGCGCGTCCTGTGTTTCTCGGAGGCCCCGAGCGACATGGCGCGCAACCTCTGGCAGGCGTGGTGGGCGTGGGTCGTGTGCGCGGGGGTCACGGTGGCCGTGAGCCTGGTCACGCCGCGCAAGTCCGACGAGGACCTGCGCGGGCTCGTCAAGGGCCTGACCCCGTCTCCGGACGACACGCGGGTGTCCTGGGCGCGCAGGCCGGTGACGTGGGCCCTGGCGTCCCTGGCGGTCCTGATCGCCCTGAACGCCTGGTTCTGGTGAGGGGGAGGATGCGATGAGCGAAGTCCACGGACCCTCGGAGGACGGACAGACCCCGCTGCCGATCTGGTTCTTCGTGGGGCTCATCCTGGCGGCCTACGGGGCGATCCTGGTGGCGGCCGCCTGGCTCGTCGAACCCCCGGCCCGCGTGGTCGCGGTCACGGCCACGCCCCCGGGCCTGTGGTGGGGCGGCGGGATGGCGGTTCTCGGGGTCGTCTTCGTGTGGCTGGGGCTTCGCGGGAGGGGGAAATGACCCGTCTCGTCACCACGAAATCGCCGTCGTTCCCCGACGCGACGCCGGACGCCCCCTTCGGCCCGTTCCCCCCCGCGCGATGGCAGGTCCTGTGCGGGGACGCGGGCCACTGGCGCGCGGGTCTCTATTCGCCGGACCTCTCGTCGGCCGGCCAGGTCGTGGAACTCGAGCGCCACGACTGCCCGGAGTTCTTCTGGCTCGTGTCGGGCCGCGTGACCCTGGTCCTCGCGGACGGGGCGGGCGGCCTGCGCGAGGTCCCCCTGCAACCCGGGCGGCCCGTGCTGGTCCGCGGCCCCCACTCCGGGTACTGCCCGGACGGCCCCCACACCGGGGTCGCCCTGGTGGTCGAGCGGGACGAGTTCGCGACCGAGTACCGCGCCGTCGGGGAATGGAAGATCGCATGAGCGCGCGCTCCTCGGCCCCGGGAGGCCCCGATGACCGTGGAACGACCCCCGTGGATCGCAATCGGTTCCGCGCCAGGACGGGCCGCGACCCGGTCCTGGTCTGCCACGCGGGGGGTCGAGTCAACCTCATCGGGGAGCACACGGACTACCACGAGGGGTTTGTCTTCCCCGCGGCCCTGGACCTGCGTACGGTTGCGGCCGGCGCGCCGCGGGAGGACGGCGCGTTCCGTATCTGGTCCGATAACATTGATAAAGAATATTTGTTTGACGTTTCCAGGCTCCGACCCGGGTGCGTCACCGGGCACGCCCGCTACCTGTTCGGGCCGTTCTGGGCCGTGCGCGAGGCCTTCGGCACGATGCCCGGCGCGGACGTGGTCGTGCGGGGAGAGGTCCCGCTGGGCGGAGGCCTGTCGTCGTCCGCGTCGCTTCAGGTGGCGCTGACGGCCCTGGCCGCGTCCCTCTGCGGCCGGGACCTCCCGCCGATGGACATCGCCCGACTGGCCCGGCGCTCCGAGAACGTCTTCTGCGGGGTGCCCTGCGGGGTCATGGACCCGGTCGCCTCGGCCTGCGGGGTCGAGGGCCACGCCCTGCTCCTGGACTGCCGCACGCTTCGCGTCGAGCCCGTCCCCTTCCCGCCCGACTGGGCCCTGGTCGTGGCCGACTCCGGCGTGCGGCATTCCGTGGCCGGTTCCGAGTACCGCCGGCGCCAGGAGGAGTGCGAGGCCGGCCTGACGGTGGCCCGCGCCGCGTTCCCCGAGGTCCGTGCCGCCCGCGACCTCACCCTCGCGCGCCTCGACGACTTGCGGGCGCACATCCCGGAGGTGTCGTTTCGCCGCCTGCGCCACGTCGTGACCGAGAACGAGCGGACCCTGCAAGCGCGCGAGGCCCTGCTCGCCGCGGACGCGCCCGCCCTGGGCGCCCTGCTCGCGGGCTCGCACCAGAGCCTGGCCCGCGACTACGAGGTCTCGTGCCCGGAACTCGACCTCCTGGTCGAGGTCGCCTCGGGCCTCCCCGGAATCGTCGGCGCCCGCCTGACCGGCGCGGGGTTCGGCGGAAACACCGTGAATGTGGT
>DYKK01000144.1 GCA_020722625.1 Anaeromyxobacter dehalogenans | reverse complement strand
GGCGGGCGAGCGAGTCGTCCGGGAGCACCAGGTCCTCCATCCCCTGGCCCACGGGGACGGTGTCGGCCAGGTCTCCGATCCGGGCCCGCACCTGGTCGCGCAGGCACCGGGCGAGGGTCCCGGCGGTCAGGGCCGGCCGGCGGCGGCCCGCGGGACCGGGAGCGGGCGAGGAGTCGCTCAGCACCGCACCCGACGCGGCCGAGACCGCGGCGGCGACCCGGCCCGGGGGCAGGGGAAGCCCGGTCAAAAGCCTCCGCAGCGCGTCGGGGTCGGGCAGGGCGACCTCGCGCGGCGCGGCCCGGGCCGCGACCGCGAGCAGATAGGAGGTCGCGGGCGAGGGGAGGGGGATTTCCAGCACGGCGATCCGACCGTCCAGGCCCACCGGGCGGCGGGAACAGGCGACGAAGACGGGCTGGGCGATGACCCGGGATGCCTCCGCCGTGGTCCGGGACACCTCGGCGTCCGCCGCGGCGTCGTCGTCCAGGAACACGAGGAGCGGCCGCTGCCTGAGGAGGGCCTCCCGGGCCGCGACCCGGGACACCTGACCGTCGTCCGCGGTCCAGGCGCCGCGATCCCGCACGCGAAGGGGGATCGGGTCCGCGCCGGTGCACTCGCGCACCACGGCCCGCGCGTCGTATCCGGGCCCCCCTCGCAGCAGGACGACCGACGGGCCTGGCTCGAGGTTCGACAGGCGCCGGGACACCTCGGCGAGGACAGAGCCTGGGACGGGGACGAGGCCGGCGGACCGGTCTGGTTCTGGGGCCAGGCGAGCGAGGTCGTCCGGGAGCGGGGGCGCCTCGTCCCCGAGCAAGAGGCTCGCGACAGGCGGGTCCAGGTGGAAGCGCCGGCCCCCCGCGTCCGGGCGGACCACCACCAGGCGGACCAGGCGCGCCGTGGGCTCGACGAGCGCCCCCGCGCCGGCGCCGAGCAGGACCTCGATGGTGGCGCGGTCCGCGCCGCGGGACTCGTAGGCCAGGCCCGCGTGCGCCAGGGCCCGGGCGAAGCGCGTGTCCGTCGCCTGGAGGAGCAACAGCATCACGAGCGAGACCTCGCGCTCGGACAAGGCGAGCCGCCCGCGGAGCCACGTCCAGGGGATCGAGGGGTCGGTCGCGGCCAGGCGCCGATGGAAGGTCGCCTCGGCGCGCAGGGCCTCGATCACCAGGGGGTCGTCCCGGTCGTCCCAGGGAAGGGCCGCCCGGAACGAGGCGGGGTCCTCGACGGCGCGCCGGACCGCGGCCGCGTGGTCGCGCAGGGCCACGCGCAGGCGCCGCCGCATCACGACCATCGCGGCCTCGGTGGCGGAATCGAGGTCCGCGAAGCCCCCGGCCGTCTCGGGCGTCGTCCGGACGGCCCGGACGACCGCCGCGAGGTCCGCGAACTCCCCGGGACGTCCCGTCCACCGGACACGGGGGGTGCGACGGTCGGGGTCGAAGGCGGGAGCCGCCTCCTTGCGCGCGCGGTGCAGGAAATCGGCCAGGCCCAGGGCCACGCCCGCCCGGGCCTCGTCCGGGGCGCCGGCGCCGGCGATGGCGAAGGTCCCGGCCAGCCAGCAGGCGACCCCGAGGGTCTCGGCCAGGGACAGATATCCTCCCAAGAGAGAATCTTCGTTCTGAATGGGAATCGCGAACACGCGGGCCAGGAGGTAGTTCCGGAACACCCGCTGCGCGCCGTCGCCCAGGCGGGCCAGGGCGTCCAGGGCCGCCTCGGGTCCGGGGACATCGGGCGCGGCAAGCGCGTCGAGCCAGGCGCCGGCGGCCCACGGCAGGTGCACGAGGAACTGCCTGGACAGGTCCAGCCGCCCGGCGACCTCCTCGGCCCGGCCCGCGGTCCGGGCCGCGATGTCCGCGAGGTGGGCCAGGATGGGTGGAAGGATCGCCGCCGCATCACGCTCCGGAACCCCAGGAGGCAGGGGCCCGGGTCGCCCGGCCCACGCCTGGACCCGCGAGAAGACGCGGGCGAACAGGGCCAGGGGCGGGTCGTCGCCGTGCTCGAACAGGGCCAGGGATTCGCGACGGAACCTCGCGTAGCCGTCCCAGGGGACCTCCGCGTTCCGCGTGAGCCACACGGTCGCCCGCGGCCGCGACGGGGAAAAGAAGTGGACACGGCGCTGGAAGGACGGGGGCGCCTCGGTCACGCGGCTCCGGTCCGGGGCCTCGATCAGGCACCGCAGGACCTCGGGGCAGATCCACTCGAAGTAGCACTCGACGCCCTCGGGGGTCTCGAGCCCGATCACCGGGAAGTTGGCACAGAGGTCCGGCAGGGCCGCCTCGCCCAGGGCCTCGTGGACCCCGCACGTCCCGTCGTCCGTCAGGAACCGGCAGGCCCCGCGGTCATCGAAGACCACGTCCGCGAAGGTCTCGGCGAACCGCTTCGAGGAACCGGGAGGAGGGACCACCCGGACCGCGGCGTCGGGACCCCCGGGGCGAAGCGCATCGGCCAGGACGGCCTCGAACGGGGTCCCGCGGGCCGCGGCCCGCAACCGGTGCACGTCGTATTCCCGGAACGAGATGCGCCACCCCCGGCAGCAGCATCCCTTCAGGTTGCAACGATAACTCCACAGGTAATCCGGGGCTCGCATGGACGGATTCTAGCCGCGCCCATGCCCGGGGCGCAACCTCGGAGGGACGCGAGGCCAGAGCGGTCGCACCTTCCCGGACCGCCGTGGCAGGAGCAGGGGCAGTGGCAGTCACAGGGGACAGTGTCAGTGTCAGGGCCACGTTGGACGCGATGGGTGGGGGCCTGACGACGAAGCCGCGTCCACCGCGACCCCGGACGCCGGATGCCGGATGCCGGATGCCGGACCCCGAGGGGCGCGGCTCGGAGGCCGCGCAGCCGGCGCGATTTCAAATCGCGCCTCCAGGATCGACAGGGGTGAGCAGCACGTCGCGAAACGATCAACCCCAACGATGCTGGGGCCGCGAATTCCAATTCGCGGCGCGTCGCGTGACGACCAACCCCATCCATGCTGAAGCCTGAAGCACCAGGAGGCGCGGCCTGCAAGCCGAGACCGTGATGGCTGATCGGGGGAGGACAGGTTCAGTTGGCAGGTTCAGGAACAGGGTCAGTGGACAGGAACAGTGTCAGTGACAGTGTCAGGGCCACGTTGGACGCGGGAAACGGGGCGCTGAGGCGGAGCCACGTGCACCGCGACATTGGAGGCTCGCGACTTCGTCTCTTCGTGGTTCCCCTGGAGACGCAAGCGCCGCTCGCGACATTGCGGGACCACGGACCCGACCGTATCATTCCCGCGGGCCTGAACACGGGGAGCCCATGGGGCGCGGGGTACTCACCATCGAGACGGGACTCCGCTGCAACAACCGCTGCGCGTTCTGTCCCCAGCGGGCCTTGCGGGGCGTGGCGGGGCCGCGCGCCGAACTCGACACCGCGGAGGTCCTGCGGCGCATCGAGCAGGGGCGCCGCGACGGCCACGACGAGGTCGCCTTCACCGGCGGCGAGCCCACGATCCGGCCGGACATCGAGGACCTGGTCGCGGCGGCCCGGCGGGCCGGGTTCCCCCGGGTGTCCGTGTCCACGAATGGGAGGATGTTCGCGTACCGGGCGCGGGCGCGCCGCCTGCTCGACGCCGGGCTGACCGGGGCGAGCGTGTCCCTGCACGGTCCGGACGCCGCGACCCACGACGGACTGTGCGGGACCCCGGGGGCGTTCGAGCAGGCGGTCCGGGGGGTCGTGAACCTGCGGTCCGCGGCCTCCGAGACGGGCCGGGAACTCTCGCTGAACACCGTGACGTTGATCGTGCCCCAGAACGCGGACCGCCTGCGCGAGACCCTCCTTCTCGCGGGGCGCCTGGGCGTGACCTTGCACATCGTCCAGCCCTTCATCGTGTCGCGTGAGACGCTTGCCATCGCGGACCGGTACCTGATGTCGCTGCCCGACCTCGTGGCCACGATCGGACGCGCGGTGCGGGACGGGCTGCCCCACGGGGGCCGCGTGAAGCCCTACAACATCCCCCCGTGCGCGGTGGCCCACCTCGGGGACGTGATCGAGCCTCAGGCGTATCGCCTGCGGACCGTGCGCGAATACGAGGACCCGCAGGGCCGCCGGCGGCCACCCGGTCGCCAGTTCTACCGGAGGCCGGAGTGCGACGATTGCCGCTCCCTGTGCCCGGGCTTCCGGGCCGAGCACCGCCCGACCGCGGAGTCGGTCGCGCTGATCCTGGACTCCGTGGCCGACCTCCGGACGCGCCGCGACGGGGGTGGCGTGACGCTTGCGTGCCTGGACCTCCTCGACCGCGACGGGGTCGCGCGGGTCCTCGCCGGGACCGCGGCGCGCGGGGCGGGTCCGATCCGCCTGCTGTGGGGCGGGTACGGGCGCGTGCGGACCGAGAACCTGCTGGACGCGTGCCGCGACCACGGTGTCGCGGAGGTCTGCCTGGTCGCGGTCGCGGAGCGGGTGCGCCCGAGCGACCGTCGCATGGTGCTCCCGGGAAACCTCGACCGCCTGGAACAGGACCTGGCGCTCTTCGATTCGGCCCGGCCCCCGGCGCCGTCCCTCCTGGTGCCGCTGTCCGATGTCCTCGACGACGACTGCGCGTTCGGTCCGGAGCGGCTGCTCGGGCTTGCGGACCGGCTCGTTCGCGCGGGGGGGCGTGACGTCTTCGTCGCGGCCGCCGACTTCCCGACGCCGTACGACGAACCCTACGGCGAGGCGTTTCGACAGCGGGTCCTGCGCGAGGGCGTGGTCCTCGCGTCGGCCCTCGAGGATCGAGGCCTCCGGGTGCGACTCGTCCGGTCGTTCGCCGGGCCGGCCCTCTCCCCGGAAGACGGATCCGGGTCGCTGGAATCCCTGCTGTCCGCGCGCCTTCCTTCCGAGCGATGGGACGACTCGCTGGCCCGGCACCCGTTCGTGATGGAGGATACGGGATGGGTGATGTGGTCCCGCCCATCCTGGTTGTTCGGGAAAGGGCGGCGGGAGGGGGGGCGGGGCGACCCGATCCAGGCGTAGAATCCCCCCGATGGATGGAGGGTCCCGACCCCTCTGAGAGGTGATGTCATGGAGGAAGCAACGGCGGTCGTGCTCGCGGCCGGACTTGCGACCCGGATGAAGTCGCGCCGGCAGAAGGCCTTGCACCTGCTCGCGGGCCGGCCCCTCGTGACGTACCCGGTCCGCGCGTGCCTGGAGGCCGGTGCCCGCGACGTCGTGGTGGTGGTCGGTCACCAGGCGCAGGAGGTGACGAGGGTGGTCACGGCGGCGTTTCCGGACGCCCCGGTCCGGTTCGCGACCCAGCCGGAGCCGAAGGGGACCGCGCACGCGGTCCTGTCCGCGCGGGAGGCGGTGGGCGCATCGCCCCGGGTCCTCGTCCTGAACGGAGACCTTCCCCTCCTGCGGCCCGACAGCCTGAAGGGGCTCGAGGCCGCGTTCCACGCGAGCGGCGGCGTCTTCGCGCTCGTGTCGGTCGTGCTCGACGACCCGGCGGGGTTCGGGCGCGTGGTGCGCGACGGGGCGGGACTGCCGGCGCGGATCGTCGAGGACCGCGACGCCTCGCCGGAGGAACGGCGCCTCCGCGAGGTCAACCTGGGCGTCTATCTGGCCCGGACGGACCACCTCTTCCGGGTCCTGGACCGGGTGGGGACGGACAACGTGAAGGGGGAGTTCTACTTCACGGACGTGGTGGCCCTGACCCGCGAGGCGGGCCACGGAGTCGGCGTCTATGTCCTGCCCGACCCAACCGAGGCGGGCCAGGTCAACGACCGCGCGGAACTGGCCGCGGCCGAGGCCGTTCTGCATCGCCGCAAGGCCGAGTCCCTGATGGCCTCGGGCGTGACGGTCCACCAGCCGGACACGGTGATGATTGACTGGGACTGCGAGGTGGGACCCGACAGCGAGGTCTGGCCGTGCGTGGAGATGCACGGCGGCACGCGGGTGGGGTCGGGATGCGTGATCGGACGCGGCGCGGTCCTCACGCGCGTGACCATCGGGGACGGAGTCGAGATCAAGCCGTACTGCGTGATGACGGACTCCACGGTCGAGGACGACGCGCGGGCCGGGCCGTTCACGCACCTGCGGCCCGCGTCCGTCGTGGGGCGCGGGGCCCACGTGGGCAACTTCGTCGAGATGAAGAAGAGCACGCTCGGCCCCGGCTCCAAGGCGAACCACCTGACGTACCTGGGCGACTGCACGGTCGGCGCGGACGTCAACGTCGGCGCCGGGACCATCACCTGCAACTACGACGGAGTCCACAAGCTGCCCACGGTCATCGAGGACGGGGCCTTCATCGGGTCGGACACGCAACTGGTCGCGCCGGTCAGGGTGGGCCGCGAGGCCTACGTCGGGGCCGGGACCACGGTGACCAGGGACGTGCCCCCTCGTGCCCTGGCCCTGTCGCGCGTTCCCCAGACCCACATCATGGAATATTCGAACCGAAAGAAAGGGTAGGGCGGGGCGGGACGACCCGCGTCAATCAAAGACCTTCTCGTCCGTGGCGGCCGCGCCCCGGGCGTCGGGCTCCACGTCGCGACCCGCGGGGCCGGACTCGGCGAGTTCGCGGTAGTACTCATGCTGGATCAGGAGGTCCATGACCTCGTTCGTCCCGGTCCAGATCAGGGCGAGGCGCGTGTCCCGCAGGAACCGCTCGACCGGATAGACGTCCGTGTAGCCGATGCCGCCCAGGATCTGCATCGCATGGTTGATGGCGAGCCACGCGGCCTCGGTCGCGGTCTTCTTGGCCTCCGACACCAGGCGGCGCACCCGCGTCCCTTCGGCGATCCCGGCCCCCACGGTCCCCGCCGCGTCCGCGGTGCGCGCGGCCACGTGGACCAGGCTCCGGGCCGCGTCCAGGGCCGCGACCGCGTCCGCGACCTTGAAACTGACCGCCTCGAAGGACCGGATCGTCTTGCCGAAGGCCCGGCGGCGCGTCGAGTACCGCGCCGCGACCTCGATCGCGGCCCGGCCCATGCCCATTGCCCCCGCGGCCGAGGTCAGACGCTCCGGGACCATCATGGCATTGAAGACCTCGGCGCCCCGGTTCAGGCCCAGGACCACGTTCGAGGCCGGGACCCGCGTGCCCCGGAAGCGCAGGCGGCCGGTCCCGCCGCCCCGCGTCCCCATCAGGTTGTAGAGGGATTCGACCTGGACCGTGTCGTCGCGCTCGACCAGGAAGGCCGTGATGTCGCGCGGGCCGTCCCCGGTGCGGGCATAGACGAAGAAGAAGTCCGCGCCCTCCGCGCCCACGATGAAGCGCTTCTGGCCGTCCAGCACGAAGTGGTCTCCCTCGGCGCGCGCCCGGGTCGCGGCCCCGAAGAAGTCCGACCCCCCGCGGGGCTCGGTCAGGGCCTCGGCGCAGAAGCGGCGGCCCTGAAGGGTCGGGGCGAGGAAGCGTTCCTTCTGGTCCGCGGTGCCGAACGCGGCGATCCCCTCCCCGACGATGCTGGGCAGCGAGTACAGGCACCCGAGGCTCGCGCCCAGGACCCCGACCTCCTCGATGGCCGCGACCTCCACGGTCCACGGGAGCGCGCGCCCGCCGTGCTCGCGCGGGAAGCGCAGGCCCAAAAGATTCCGGCGCGCGGCCTCCACCACGAACTCCTTCGGGTATCGGACCTCGTCCGCGTCCATCCGGCGCAGGAGGTCCGGGTCCACGGACCGCGCGAGGTCGCGGGCCTCCGCGACCACCGTGCGACCGGCGTCATCCAGCAGGACTTCGATCATGGGTCACCTCCCCGGCTCGCCCCCGCCCTCGACGGGCGTGCCCGGCGCCAGCATCTTCTCCTCGATCAGCAACCATCGCCCTCCGCGTTTCTCCCAGACCTCGCGCAGGCGCACGGTCCGCAGGGTCAGGGAATCGCGCTTGCGGGCGTTGGCGCGCACCACGACCACCCTCCGGTCCGTGTCCGGGACCTCGGTCATCGTGGCGACCTGGAAGTCCTCGATCACGAGGACGTTCATCTCCGGGTTGTGGAGGCTGTTGAAGTCCGCGATGGCCTCGGACCCCACGTACGCCGCGGCCCGCTCGATGTCCTGGGCCTTGAGGTGCGTGTGGTAGAAGAGGAGGGACTCCTCCAGCCGGTCCATCGAGGACCGGTGGGCCCCGCACGCGGCGAGGACCCCCACCGTCATCACCCAGGCGCGTCTTGCGTGGCCCACGATGTCCCGCCTCCGCCCCGAGACGGCGCGAGC
>DYKK01000143.1 GCA_020722625.1 Anaeromyxobacter dehalogenans | reverse complement strand
CGGATCGGGATGACGCCCGACGAGGTCATCGAGGCGTCCGCCCGGAAACCCGACCCATATTTCGGCCCCCTGTTCCGCCTGGTGGGGCTGGCCCGGAGGGTTGCGGGCCTTTCCATCGCGTGACGCGACGGCGCGTGAGGCCCGTCACCCAGGCCCGCCGTCCCCCGGCGCGGCCGGCGCCTGCAGCCGGCGCAGGGCGCGCACGGCCACGAGCAGGCCCAGGAGCGACGCCAGGACCGCGAGGACGGACGAGGCGAGGACGACCACGGCCCAGACCTGGCCCCGCGGGGTCTCGCCGTCCAGGAGGGCGAACGAGGAGGCGATTTCCTCGTCGGACAGTTTCAGGTCGTTGTGGACCCAGTCGCGGAGCCCGGCGTCCCAGCCGGGGACCTCGCGCAGGGGCCGGAGCCACCCCTCGGCATCGAAGTGCAGGGCGAAGTCCTCGAGGAAGACCTTGCGCTGCTCGACCAGGTACTCGAGACCCTCGGGGATCTCGGCCTGTGCCACACGCATGGACCCCTCGGGCAGCGGGCGGGCGGTGCGGACCAGGACGCGGTAGATCGGGCAGAAGAAGAACCGATAGGTCCGGGTGCGCACCTCGTCGCGCGACACGATCAGGTTCTCGAGGCGCACGTAGGACCCCGGCGAGGCGGGCAGGGTCTCGACCCCGGACGCGCGCAGGGCCCGGACATCGCCCACGTCCACCCGCTCCCCGCCGGAAAAGAAATAGGCCAGGCGGTCGCGAAAGCCGTGGACCGCCCAGGCGGCCACCACGACCACGAGGCCGAACAGGACGGCGCGCAGGGTCACGCGCCTTCGGGCGCGGGCCAGCGCCTGATCGGTCTTGCTGCCCGTCGGGGCGTCGGGGTCCATGACCACCTCCTCAAGAGCCGCTGCCGTCACGCCCGATGGTGCCCCGGCCGCTGCCGGGCGTCAATCTACGGCGCACGCCCCCGCGTCCCGTCACGCGCGGTCCTGGTCGAACCCCAGGGCGAAGCCCAGCGCCTCGCGAACGCGGGCCATGTGTCGCTCGCCGAGCACCGTGACCACGGCTCCGAGGCTGCGCGCGGGAACCGTCTGAACGTGGTCCAGGTTCACGGCGCAATCGCGGGCCATGCCGTCCTTGCGGCCCAGGCGGACTTCCGTCGGGATCTCCCGGATCGTGGTCGTGATCGGGGCCACGGTCACGTCGCTCAGGTAGGCAAGGGCCGAGTCCCGCGTCAGGATCAGCACGGGCCTTCTCTTGTCGGGCGCCTTGAACCGGAACCACCGGATCTCCCCGCGTCTCATTCGTCCCCCCACGAAAGTCGGGACTCGTCCATGTCGAACTCCCCGGGGCGAACGGGATGACGCTCGTATCCCTTCCGGTGACGTTCCTCCAGCTCGCGAGCGCGCCAGCGATCAAGCGCATCGCGCACGGCGGTACGCACCAGTCCCGACCGGCTCGTTCCCATGCGCCTCGCCATCTCGTCCATGGCCCGAATCAGGTCCTCGTCCAGCGTCATCTGCACGGTCCTCATGTGGGCCTCTATCCACAGGTGCTACCACGATTGTAGTAGGGAGGCCGTTCCACAACAAGTCCGGCAGGCTGCCCGAAATGCAGCACCCAATTCCGCGAGAGCTCTTGACCACCCTGGAGCCGCGAGCGCTGCTCGCGCCGGCCCGCGACGGGTCGTGGAAATGGCACGGACCTACCGGTGACGGGAGGACGCGAAACAGGTTCAGGGGGCAGGTTCAGGAACAGTGCCAGTGACAGTGCCACGTTGGACGCGCGGGCGGGGCGTGACGATGGAGCCGCGTCCACCGCGACCCCGGATCCCGGATTGACCGGCGCGCGCCTACTCCCCCCGCACGGTCAGGACGTGGCCGGCGGAGTAGGCCGTGAACTCGGGGGCGTACATGGGCTGGATCGTGGCGGGGCCGGCCTTGAAGGTCCCGGCCTGGGCCGCGCGGAGGCGGTACTTGAAGGTGTACTCGCCGTGGGGCAGGGCCTCGAAGAAGAAGTTCTGGCCCGAGTCGCGGACCTCCTCGTAGAACCCGAGGCCCAGGTCCCACCGGAAGGCGGACCGCAGGGACACCGGTTCGAAGCCGGCGGCGCGCGGGTCGCGCAGGTGCACGTATTCCATGGGGTGCTTCGTGCGGACCGAGAGATGGACCTCGACCTCGTCCCCGACCGTCACGGGGGTCCCCTCGGCCAGGGGCCTGAGCACGACCTCCCGGCCGGAGGGGTCGCGCAGGTAGTAGGTCCGCGTGACGCTCAGGAAGTCCCCGCGCGCCTCCTCGGGCATCTTCTCCGTCGAGAAGTGCCACGTGGCCGAGGCGAACAGGGACCCCGGGGTCGCCTTCTCGACCACGACCTCCGCGTGGGTTGTGGGCCGGATGTCGGCCCCGGGCACCACGACCTGGTTCTTCTTCCCCGTGTAGCGGTCCGGCTCGAAGGCGAACCGCCGCTCGTGGCCTCCGACCGTCACCACCGCCTCCTCCCGCACCCCGATCTGCTCGGTCTTCTTCAGGTAGTGCGCGAGCGAGTACAGGACCTCCGCGGTGGCCCGCGTGGACTTCCAGTGGTTCATCTTCTTGTTCAGGAAGAGCCACAGGACCAGGCCGTCCAGTTTGTCGTTCGTCGGGTCCAGTTCCATCAGGGTGCGCAGGGCGAAGGCATGGGTCTCGATGGTGTCGTTGTACCACAGCCACGCCCGGTCCTCGGGCGCCCAGAAGGTCCCCTGGTCCCTCTCGGACTTCGCGGAGTCCATCACGCTCGCCCAGACCAGGCGCGCGTCCTGCGCGCGCCCCATGCGATGCAGCGTCAGGGCCAGCTGTCCTTTCAGGTACGGGGAGTGGCGCTTCCAGTGCCGGAAACTGAAGTCCAGCATGGTCTTGCGCTCCGCGGCCGTGAAGACCCCGCCGGTCCACGACTCGTCCGGGTAGGACGACAGGACGAAGTTCAGGAAGGTGATGAACTCCCAGCAGCAGTCGTGGGCCATCATCCTGCGCACGACCTCGTCCACGTAGTGGCGGTGCAGGTATTGCCAGGCGCGGACCACCATGTCCTTCGGGACCTCGACCCCGAACTCGAGCCCCTTGGAGAAGCCATACAGGAGGTACAGGGTCATGGACGGCGACGGGGGGCCGCCCGGGAACCACGGGAAGGCCCCGAGCGAGGTCTGGGCCTTGCGCAGTTTCGCGAGGGCCGCGTCCCGCTGGGCACCCGCGATGCGCGGGTCCAGGACGTTCAACAGGTCCCCGGGCCCCTCGGCGCCGCCTTGGGCCTCGACGACCCACGGGGTCTCCTCGAGCATCATCTTGCGGTTGGGGTCCGCCTGGTCCCACGATTCATACCGCGTCTCGCGCTTCGAGAACTCCTGGGCCATCTTCGCGAGCGCCGGGTACTGGTCGTAGAACGAGGTCATGATCCCGGTCGAAAGGAAGCGGTTCAGGGTCTGCTCCGTGCACTCGTAGGGGTAGTTCACGAGGTACGGCAGCGCCGACAGCACCGAGTAGAACAACTGCGCGTCCACGGTCACCACCAGTTGCTCGTGGGTCAGGGTGGGGTCCTCGCCCGCGCGGGCGAGGTCCTCGAAGCGCATCACGCGCCGCCCGGCCCCCGTCAGGGTCACGAAGCGCGACTGGGCCAGGTGCACGCGGCCCGGCAGGATCGGGACGGGCCGCACCTCGCCGTCGCGGAAGTCCCCGCTGCGCGCGACCACCCGGAAGGCCACCATCCCCACCCGGGACGGCGCGCGCATCCGGAAGGTCACGGTCGCACCCTGGTCCGGCGTCACCGAAAACGGCCGGCCCGTCGCGTCCTCGGGCCGCACCCCGAAGTCCGCGAGCACGCTGCGCCCGGACTCGGGGTCCACGATGTCGAGGTCCACGGTCCCGGTGAGTTCTCGGTCCGAGGCGTTGTTGACGGCGACCCGGACGGCGACCGCGTCGCCCTCCCGCAGGAAGCGCGGGAGGTACGGCCGCACCATCAGGTCCTTGACCGTCCTCGCCTCCCGCGTCAGGGACCCGGACTTCAGGTCGCTCGTCACCGCGTGGACCCACACGTTCCAGCCCGTGACCGAGTCCGGTACCGTGAACTCGATGGCCGCGGTCCCGTCCGGGCCAGTGACCAGGTGCGGGGCGAAGAAGGCCGTCTCGGAGAAGTCGGTGCGCAGCGGGGTCTCGGGCGCGACGGGCGCGGGGCCCTCGGCCTTCCCGCCGGCCTTGTCTTCGGCCGGCCGGTCGTCAGCGGCCAACCCGGACTCGACCGCGGGGGCGGGAGGCGCTGCCGCGACCTCCAGGGCCGCGGCCGGGATGGACTTCAACAGCAACCGCTCCCCCCACACGCCCGGCCCCCCGACCCCGTCGGATGCATAGAACTGCAGGGAATCCTTTGTGAATCCAGACCATCCGGGCCGCGGCGCGAACCCGTCGCACTCGACCCACGTCACGGGGGCCGCCCCGAGGCTCGCGCGCGGGTCCGGTCCATGGTGGCGGCTCGCGTACAGCCCGAGCGGGGACGGCGGCGCGTGCGGTGCGAACAGGTCCAGGCTCCGGTCGTACATGTAGGCCAGCACCTCGGCCGCGGCCACGGCCGTGTCGCGTCCGGACGGGCCCGTGACCTTCACGGTCCACGTCTCGCGCCCGCCGGGGCGCATCAGGTCCCGGAATGTTTCGAAGGATACCTTCAGTTCTTTGTCATCCCACGGGACCTGGATCGCCGGGGCGTAAGCCAGGAACTGGTGGTCGCGCACCATCTCGACGGACAGGACGAACCCGCCCCGGTGGGCCTCGGTGATCGGGACCTCGATCAGCGCGGACGGTCGCGGCACCGAGGCCACCCGCCGGCCGTCCTGGACCATCTCGACCGCGATGGGCTGGTCCGCAAGTCCGGAATGGACGAGGACCCGCGCGGTCTCGCCCACCCGGACCACGGGGCGCTCGACGAGCACCAGGGCCGGCAGGGGCACGTTCATGCGCGGACCGGCCACCACGAACTCGTGCGCCATCTCGCAGGGCGTGCCGAAGGGGTCCACGGTCTGATAGCGCAGGCGGTACGCCCCGGCGGGGAGGGCCGGAAGGGTCACGGGCGCGACCCCGTCCTTCCCGTGCGCGGCCTCCCCGCGCGCGACCTCTCGCCCGTCCTTCCATCCGCGCATCACCGCGGAGGCGTCGTAGCGGGGGTCCCACCGCGGGCGCAGCCGGTCCCCGGCCGTCTGGAACGTCCCCTCCGGAGGTTCCGGCAGGGGCTGGTCCGCGGGCAGGAGGGCCCGGTCCGGCCCCTTGAGGGCCACGACCCGCCACGACCCCTTCCCGGGCGCGGGCGTCCCGTTCAGGTCCGTGCGCAGGACCGAGACCTCGCTGCGCCGCCCCTCCCGCAGGAACCCCACGTCCAGGACCAGGCGGGCCTCCACCGCCACGAACCCCACGCGGAACGTCCGGCTCGCCGTGCGCGTCTCCCCGCCCTCGTCCGTGACGTCCGCCTCGACCAGGTACCGGTACGACAGGTCCTTCTGGTGCGCGGCGATCCGCTCGTCCGCCTCGGGCGTGAAGCGGACCTCGAACCGCCCCGCCTCGTCCAGCGCAGCGGTCCCGCTCGCCACGGTCTGCCGCTGCGGGGCCGGCCTCGGGGTCCACCAGCCCCACCACTCCCACCACCACGGGAACACCGGCTCCCGGCTCACGCGGAACCGCACCTGCCCCGAGGTCACGGGGAGCCCGAAGTAGTAGCGCGCCTCCCCGCGAAACACCGCGGGGCGGTTCAGGCGCGGGGGCTCCGGTGGTTCCAGGAGGTGGACCTCGAAGGTCGGGCGCTTGTACTCCTCGACCCGGACCACCGCGTCGCCGGTCGGGTCCGTGCGCACGGTCCACTGCCCGAGCAACCTCCCCGCGGGGATCGAGAACTCCCCCGAACAGGTGCCATGGCGGTTGGTCTTGAGGGTCCTGGACTCGACCACCTGCCCGTTCGCGTCCACGAGCGACACCTGGACATCGCGGTCCGGCTCGGTCGCGTAGCGCGTGCGCTCCGGGTTTCCGCGGAAGGCCACGACCTTGAACTTCAACGTCTGGAGAGGGCGATACACGCTGCGGTCCGTGTAGATCAGGGCGCCCGTGACGGGCTGCGGCTTCGAGGTCCGGTAGAAGGAGAGATATTGCCGGTCAATCGCGACCTCGTCGCCCTTCACGGCCACGACGAAGTGGTGGCCGTCGTCGGCCCGGTGGTCGAAGAGGACCTCGCCGTCGCGCCCCGAGACCCGTTCCTGGACGGGCTGGTGTCCCTGTTTCCAATCATAGCGATACAAGACGACCCGGGCGCCCTCCACGGGCCGCCCCGTGGAACCCGACCGCACCCGCACCTCGGCGCGGTCGGCCTCCTGGCGCGTGACCAGGACCAGGTCCCCGACCACGATGGGGACCGCCTGCATCACGTTGTCGGAAGGCCCGAAGTCGGGCCGGGCCGAGGCCACGACCACGGTCAGCCCGGGTCGCGTCATGGGCGGGGTGGTCCAGGCCCAGTGCGGGCGGAAGTCCCGCGTCTCCTCGAGGTCCAGGGACCATTCGTGGGCGGGCTTCGCGCCCCGCATCAGGCGCCTCACGTCGTCGTGGTCCGGCAGCAGGGAATAGTCCTTCGAGCGCTCCAGGTGGCGGAACAGGTCCACCGGATAGGCGCGGAAGTGCAGGCGGCGCAGGTTCTTGTACCGGACCCCGACGGACCGCCGGCCGGGCGCGTCCGACGCCATGGCCTGGAGCGAGAACTCCGGGGCCTCGATGCCCTTCTCGATGGCCAGGCAGCGTTGTCCCCCGGGGGTGTCCGGCGAGGCCGCCCGGCACTTCCCGGCGATCTCGTGCGCCCGGACCAGGGCGTCCGGGGCGTCTTCCCTCTCGACGAAGGTGGCGAGGTCCGCCATGCCCATGGCCCACCACGGCCGTCCCTCCATCGCGGGCAGGCGTTGCTCGAGGTCCTCGCGGATGCGGGCGCGGTCCGCCGCGGTCGTGAAGGCGTCGTGCAGGTGGCGAAGGCGCTCCAGCCGGGCCTCGAAGGCGGCCTCCGCCTCGCCGCGGGCCTGGTGCCACGCCTCGATGTCGCCGAGGATCGCCGCCAGGACCTCGACCGGGTGGCGCGTCAGGTCCAGGTCCCCCGCGACCGCCCGGCCGCCCGCGAGCAGGGCCCCGAGGTCCAGGCGCCAGGTCTCCGCGGACTGGGCCGGGCTCCAGGTCCCGGAGTCCGCGAGCATCTCCGCGAACAGGTACGTGACCGCGTCGCGCAACGTGGGTCGCACGCCCTCGGGGTAGTCGTTGGGCTCCAGGAACTCGCCGAGGGCCTTCACCGGCACGTCCCCCAGGGACTCGCGCAGGGCGAAGACCCGGGCGAACGCGGCGCGGGCCTCCTCCTGGATCTGGTCGAAGGTCCAGGCCTTCAGGTCCACGGTGTCGCGCGAGACGACCCGCTCGCGCCGGCGGACCTCCCAGCCGTGGGTGTAGATGCGCAGCGCATCCGCGTAGAACAGGTCCAGCACGGCGCGGGCCAGGGCGTCGTCCGGCCACGCCGTCTCGCGCAGGAACCGCACCGCGGTCTCGTATCCGTGGAGGGCCATGCGCACTTGGGTCAGGCGGACCAGGCAGCGGGTCGCCTCCTCCGGGTCCTTGCGGACCCGCGCGAGCCTCGCCTCGACCCACCGGGTCGCCTCCTCGAACTTCTGTTCCTCGACGAGGCGGTCGAACTCCTTCCACACCTCCCCGGGCGTCCCGGACCACGCGGCCAGGGCCTCGCCGGCGACCTCGGGCCTCGCCTCCGCGTCCCCGGGCCGGCACGCCGCCGGTCCTCCGAGGCATGCCAGGGCCAGCCCGACCCCGCAGAACCATCCCAGAAGCGTCTTGTGAGACATGGTCACCCCCGTTTCGAGAGAGCCGTTGAGGGCACTGGACGGTCGCGGACCGAAAACGATCGGTCCGGACATCCGTCCCACCGTCCCCGAGACGCCCTCGCCGCTCCCCGCGCAGTCTGGACGTTGCGGGTCCGCAAGAGAAGCACGAGCGTCATCGCAGCAGGCCAAGGGTCCGGGCCGCGTCGGGCGTGACGAGTCCCCGGTCCACGGCGTCGCGGACCAGGGGCTCGAGGTCGCGGCGGGTCATGGACGCGCCTCCCGCCTCGACCGCGACAGTCGCCGCCCTCCCCGATGGCCGCCGACCGCTTCGGGCACTGCTGGCCCACCCTCCTCGGGTACGGCGCGCT
>DYKK01000491.1 GCA_020722625.1 Anaeromyxobacter dehalogenans | reverse complement strand
TGAAGGGCCAGTGTCAGTTCGGGCCGTGCCTGGTTCCCAGGTGACCGAGCAGGGAGGGGCGCGAGCCGGGCTCGCGCAGCCGCCGCGAACCGGAAGTCGGCTCCGCCGACGCCTCGCGTTGGCTTCGCCGACGCTTCGCGTTCGCGGCTCCAGGTCCAATCCGTCTGGCAGGCTACACCCAGACGACCGAAACGTCACGGTCCTCCCCTGGGAGGGTTGAAGCCCTCGCCTTTGGGCGACCGCTTTGGCAGGACCTCCCCCGCCTGAAGGCGGCGGCTTCCCAGATGCGGAAGCCGTGACGCTCCCCCGCCTGAAGGCGGCGGCCTCGAACGGTCCCTGCGGCCCAGCCCGGCGCCGCGAAGCCGTCGACTTCAGATGAGGGTGGTTTACTTCCCGCGCTTGCGGCGCTCGTGACGCATCTTCTTGCGGAGCTTCCGGTACTTGTGCTTGCGCATCTTCTTGCGGCGCTTCTTGATCACACTGCTCATCCGAGTCTCCTCGTGCCCATCCGGTCGCCCCGGTCCCGCCAGGGCCGTCCAGCGGGGTGAACCCTACCGCGCGATCCGCTCGCCTGTCAAGGCACCGCCTCGACCCGCTCGACGCCCGGGACCTGCTCGCGCAGGGTCTGCTCGATCCCCAGTTTCAGCGTGTAGATCGCGGAGGGGCAGAAGGCACAGGCCCCCTTCAGGCGCAGATAGACGACCTTCCCGTCCTCGGACACGTCCACCAGTTCGCAGTCCCCACCGTCCTGCACCAGGAACGGGCGGACCTTCCCGATCATGTCCTCGATCGCCCTGCGGTGCGCGTCGCCGCCCTTCGCCGCGGTGTCCGGAACCGTGCTCATGCCGGATTCCTCCGAAAAAGCCGCGAAACCGTACCAGAACGTCCCGGAAAAGTCACGCGACAGAGCGCGAAGGCCGTGAACCGCCGCGGAACAGCGCGATGATCTCGCGCAGACCCTTGCCGGGCTTGAACTCCAGGTCCCGCTCGAACCGGGACCCGTCCACCATGCACACGTAGCGGATGTGGTCGAGTTCCGGCGGCGGGAACGAGGTCAGCCTCAGGCGGAACGCGGCCCGCAGCCACGCCTCGAACAGGGGGCCCGGCAGGGGGACCACCGGCCGCCCGATCTCGCCCAGGAGCCGCCGCAGGGGCACGGCCTCCGGCCCGACCACGTTGTACACGCCGCGCACCCCGGGCTTGAGCGACCGGATCAGGGCCTCAACCACGTCGTCCTCGTGGATCAGCTGGACCATCGGGTCGTACCCCATCA
>DYKK01000142.1 GCA_020722625.1 Anaeromyxobacter dehalogenans | reverse complement strand
TGAGGGGCGCGGCTCGGAGGCCGCGCAGCCGGCGCGATTGCAAATCGCGCCTCCAGGACCGCCAGGGGGTGAACGCCCCGTCGCGTGACGACCAACCCCAACGATGCTGGGGCCGCGACTTCCAAGTCGCGGCCGGCACGAAGCCGCGCCAGATCAAGGCGTTCCGTCGTGATGCCGAGATCGGGACGCCGGATCGTGGGCGGCCGTCACGTACGCCCCCGAGGGTCGCCCCATCGCCGGCTCCATGCGTCCGTCCGGCCCCGGGGCCGCGGCGAGGCGGCCCCGCAGGTACACGGCCGTCAGGCGGCCGCGGAGGGCCCGGCCCTCGTAGGGATTGCAGTCGGTCGCGGAGTGCAGCCGCGTCGCGGTCACGCGCGTCTCGCCCGCCGGGTCCGCGAGGACGAGGTCCGCGTCCAGGCCCTCGCGCACGGCCCCCTTGCGGTCCTCCAGGCCGAACAGGCGCGCCGGCGCCTCGGCCAGGACCCGCGCGAGGCGTTCCAGGGGCAGTGCCCCCCGCAGGGCGAGGTCGTACGCGAGCGGGAGGAGGGTCTCGACCCCCGGCAGTCCCCCGGGGACACGGCGGAAATCGTGGGCCCCTGCGGCCTTTTGCGACGACGTGAAGGGGCAATGATCCGTGGCGAGGACCTCGATGTCGCCGCGGGCCAGGGCGCGGAGCAGGGCGATCCGGTCCCGCGTCCGCCGCAGGGGTGGCGCGCAGACCAGGTGCTCCGGGCGCAGTCCGCGAGGGGGTCTCGGGCTCAGCAGCAGGTACTGGGGGCAGGTCTCGATGTGCAGCCTCGCCCCGGCACGGCGCGCGTCCAGGGCCGCGCGCAGTCCCGCGGCGGACGACAGGTGGACCACGTAGGCCGGGTGCCCGAGGTCCCGGGCGATTCCCCCCAGGACCTCGATGGCGCGCGCCTCGGCCTCCGGGGGGCGCGACCCGAAGAAGTGACGTGCCGCGACAAGGCCCCGCGCCACCCGTTCCGCCACGGCCCGGTCCACGACATCCTGGTCCTCGCAGTGCGCCATCAGGAGCCCGCCCGCGGCCCCCACGCGGCGCAAGACCTCGCGCAGGACCTCCGGGCCGATGCGCATCCCCGGATACGCGAGGAACACCTTGAACGACCGGACGCCCGACGCGACGGCGAGCGGGACCTCGTCCAGGACGGCCGGCGTGACCGACGTGACGTTCGCGTGCAGGAACCAGTCGCTCCACGTCCCGGAGGAGGCCGCGTCGCGCCGCCGTTCGATGGAGGCGACCAGGCCCTCCCCGGGGTCCTGGACCGTGAAGTCGCCGACCGTGGTGACGCCGCCGCAGAGGGCCGCGAGGGTCCCCGTGCGATGGTCGTCGCGGGACCACGTCCCGGCGATGGGCACGCCCAGGTGGACGTGGGCGTCCACGGCCCCGGGCAGGACGTGCAGCCCATCGGCGACCACCTCCTGCGCGGCGGGGTCCCGGATCCCGGGCTCGACGCGCGCGATGCGCCCGCCCAGGACCGCCACGTCCGCGTGGACCACGCCCTCCGGCGTCACCACGAGCCCACCGCGGATGACCAGGTCGTACACAGGGGCGCTCCCGGACGGCTCAGGCCGTCTCGAACGAGAAGTTGGTGATGACGGGCTGGGGACCCTCGGGGGCGAGGCGCGAGACCCTCGCCACGTACCGCCCGCCCTCGTCGCGCCACGCCTCGGTGCGAAGGGTGTCCCCGGGATACACGACCGCGGAGAACCGGGCCGTCAGGGCCTTGAGGCGTGTCACGTCGCCGTCCAGGGCGGCGTTCACGAAGTGACGCGCCGCGAACCCGAGCGTGCACAGGCCGTGCAGGATCGGGCGTTCGAACCCGGCCGCCGCTGCGAACTCCGGCGAGGCGTGCAGGGGGTTCCGGTCCCCGCTCAGGCGATAGAGGAGGGCCTGCCGCCGCAGGGTCCGCTGCTCGACCCGGACATCCGGCTCGCGCCCCTCCGGCGGGTCGTACCGTGGCGCCTTGGGGCCCGGGTCGCCGCCGCCCCCCCCTTCCCCGCGGATGAACAGCGACACCACGTTCTCGAACAGGTCGCGTCCCTGCTCGTCCGCGGACGTGGCCCGGACCACGGCGAGGGCCCCCTTGCCCTTGTCGTACACCCCGGTCACCTCGAACCGCGTGTTCAGCGTGCCGGAGGTCGGGATCGGCGCGAACCACCGGATCGCCTGCTCGCCGTGCAGCAGGCGCGTCAGGTCCGCGTCCAGCACGGCCACGGCCTCGAACAGGACCTGCGTGCACGGGACCACCGCGAACGTGGGCAGCGTGCAGAATCCCTCCGCCCCCTCGAAGACGTACCGCGACTCGTCGTGGGTCGCACCGACCCCCAGCGCGTACAGGATCACGTCGCGGTCTTCGTACTCAAAAAGATAGGGTCCGAATGATTTCCCGACGCACGACCGGTTCAGGGCCATGGCGACTCCTCCTGGACCCCGGACGCCTGCCGGGGCACCCGCTGTTGACGAGTCAGACCAGCTGGATCACGTTGCACGTGATGGTCCGCAGGACGCCGTCAATCATCTGGATCTTGCCGTAACTGACTCGCCCGAGCGCGTTGATGTCCTCGGCCTCGATCCGGGCGATGACGTCGTACTGTCCCGTCACCGCGTCGCAGGATGTGACCTCGTCTATCTTTCGGAGTTCCTCGATGATCCGGTGGATCCGACCCGCCGCGCCCTCGATCAGCACATACGCCGTGGCTGCCATGACGTACCTCCTTTCACCCGGGGTATAGCGGAGATCCGGATTGGATTCAAGCGGTCTTGCCCCATGCGCGGGCGGTCACGAATCCCCACCCGTCAGTTTCCGTTTCAGGCGGGCGAGGACCGAGTCGGGCTTCTTCTGGAACCGGAAGGCCGCGGGGGGCGACTTCGCGCTCAGGAGTTCCCGCAGGCGGCAGGCCTCCGCGTGTTCGGGGTCCTGGCGCAGGACCGCGCGGACGTGCTCCACGGCCTCGTCCTTGCGGCCCTCGCCGCGCAGGATGTGGGCCATGACCACGCGGGCCTCGGGAAACTCCGGCCACCGCGCCAGGACTCCCTCCACGAGCCCTCGCGCCCGGGACGCCGCCGCAGGCGACGCGGACGCCGCAATCACGGCCCTCGCGAGGGCCACGGGGTACAGCGGCTCTTCCGGGTCCTGCCCCATCGCCTGCTCGAAGCGGGCCACGGCCTCCTGGTGATCCCCGGCCTTGAGCGCCACCACGCCCGACTGCCAGGACCCGCGCGCCTCGAACACGGCCGCAATGCGCGCCTGCACGTCGGCGGTCAGCGTCCCGAGGGTCCGGTTGTACGCGGTGCGCAGGTCGAGGTCGGTCAACGTCCGGACCGCCTCGTCCACGCGGGCGTTGATCTCGTCGAGGTCCCGCAGGGCCCTCGGGGTGGCCGTGCCCTCGTACCGCGCGCGGGCGAAGCGCCTGCGCAGGCGGCGACCCGCCGCCTCGACCTCCGAGACGCGGCATTCCACCGAGAGTCCGAGGACTTCGTAGTGGTTCCTGGACCGGAAATCGAGGGCGGTGTGGTGCAGTTCCTGCGACACCGGGTCCTCGGAGGGGTCCTTCCGATCCACGGAACCCGAACGAGGGGCGCCGCGTTCCACCGCGCCGGCCACGATCAGGGTGAACAGGACCCTCAGGTCCCGCTCGTCCGAGTCGGCCGCCCTCGCCACCTCGCGGTGTCGCCCCTGGCGCAACAGGAACAGGACGCGCGCGTCGTGGAACTGTTCCCGCGCCGCGGTCAGGAACGCCTCGTACCCCGGCGCGAGACGAAGATCGGCCCCTCCGACGAACCGGGACACGATGGCCCGCATCGTCCGGATGTCCGGGTGGCGGGCTACCGTCCGCATCAGGAGCGGCACGGGATCAAGACCAACGGAGTCGCAGGCGCCGCCGTTCGCGTCGTCGGGCCTCCAGGACCATGCGGGGATGGCCCGCGGGAGGAGCGCCTCGACGACCGCGCGGGTGTGGGCCTCGACCTGCCGGGCCAGTTCCTCGGGGGGCAGGGCCCGCTCGGACGCGAGGACCCGGCACAGGGGGACGCCCGCGGCCCGCGCGCTCGCCTGGTAGTGTTCGATCGCGGTCTCGGGCAGGATGCGCGAGTGGGCGAGGTGGGTGGCCAGGGAGAGGGGCGAGAAATCCGTGGCCACGCATCGTGGCCTTCCCCGCTGCAGGCCGATGGAAACCGTCGCATCGGTCGCCGCGCCGGACGGGTCCCCCTGCAACCCGAGCACCAGATGGGTGTCGCCGGGCCTGTCCTGCAACGCCCGCAACACCCGAAACAGTCCCCAGGCCGGAATGGAACCCACGATCGCCCCCTGTTCGATCGCGATTCGGACGGGCGGATTCTATTCAAATCCGAGGGGAGGAATCAATCCCGACTCCGGACCCCGGAAGCCGGTCGCAGTGTCATTTGCCAGCGTCAGTGACAGGGGACAGTGGCAGTGGCAGGGACAGTGGCAGTGGCAGGACCACGTTGGACGCGGGAAAGGGGGCGTTTCGGCGGGGCCGCGGGTGCCGCGACCCCGGACCCCGGAAGCCGGACCCCGGGGACAGGTTCAGTGAACAGGTTCAGGTGACAGTATCAGTGTCAGTATCAGTGTCAGGGACAGTGACAGTGTCAGTGCGACGTTGGACGCGGGGCGCGGGGTGTTGGCGACGGAGCCACGTTCACCGCGACGCCGGATCCCGGATCCCGGACCCCGGATCCCGGACCCCGGACCCCGGGCAGGCCCAAGGCACGAGCCGCGATCGCGCCCCCACCGCGGTCACGCCACGCGGGCGTCGGGGTGGTGCAGGACCAGGGCGGACGTGCTGAGTTCGGGGACCATCTGGAGCCCGTCGGTCAACGTCACGCCGATCCGGGAGGCCCCGAGCAGGTCCAGCAGCGCGACCTGGCCCGCGAGGTCCGGACACGCCGGGTATCCGAACGAGAACCGGCATCCCCGGTAGGCCCCCCGGATGACCCGCTGGGGGTCGGGGTCGTCGTGCGTCGCCAGGCCGAGGGCCTCGCGGATGCGGCGGTGGGTCCACTCGGCCGCGGCCTCGGCCAGTTCGACCCCGAGCCCGTGCAGGTGCAGGTAGTCCACGTACCGGCCCTGGCCGAAGAGCGCGGCCTCGCGCCGGGCCACGTCCGGACCGACCGTCACCACCTGGACCCCGACGACGTCCCGGCGCCCCTCGCGGGCGGGAAGGACGAAGTCGGCGAGGGAGCGTCCCTCGCGCCGCGGCAGGTGGAACCGGGCGACCTCCCTCTCGCCGGACGCATCGTGGAGGACCAGGTGTTCCCCGTCGGAGTTCGCCGGGAAGAACCCCCAGATCGCGGCGGGCCGCAGCACGCCCTCGCGCCCGTACCGCGCGAGCAGGTCCTGGAGCAGCGGCTCCAGTTCCTCGGCCACCTGGCGGCGCCACTCGTCCTCGGTCCGGCGGCCGCGCCGGTACTGCCACTGCCCCCGGAACAAAGACACGCGCGAGATGTACGCCGCGACCTCGCCCAGGGGCAGGCCGGGTTCCACGCGCGTCCCGAGGAAGGGCGGCGTCGGGATCTCTACGACTCGGACGATGGGGGGGGCCCGGGTCTCCGCCGGCGCCGGGGAACCGGCCTCGGGCGGGCGGGCTCCGGGGCGGCGGGCAGGGGCCGGGTCCACGGCGACCGCGGGCGGGGGGCCGGACACGATGGCCCGCATGGCCTGGAGCCCCGCAAAGGCGTCCTGGCAATACACCACCGGACCGCCGTACACCGGGGCGAGGACCTCCTCCGTGGTTCGCCTCGACAGCGCGGCCCCGCCCACCAGGACCGGGAGGGCGTGCCCCCGCCGCTCCATCTCGGCCAGGTCGTCGCGCATCACGGCCACGGACTGAACCAGGAGCCCGGACAGCCCGACCGCGTGCGCCCCCTCGCGGCGGGCCGCCTCGAGGATATCGTGGATGGGCTGCCTCGTCCCGAGGTTGATCACCCGAAACCCGTTGTTCGACAACAGAATATCTACGAGGTTCTTCCCGATGTCGTGCACGTCTCCTCGCACCGTGGCCAGGACCAGGGTCCCGCGCGACGCCTCGCGCGGACCCGCGAGGCGCGGCTCCAGAACCCTCACCGCGGCCTTCATCGCCTCCGCGGCCTTCAGCACGAAGGGCAGTTGCATCTCGCCCCGGCCGAAGCGGTCCCCGACCTCCTGCATCGCGGGCAGGAGCACGTCGTTGATCACCCCCATCGCGTCGCGCCGGGTCAGGGCCTCGTCCAGGTCCGACTCGATGCCGGCCGCGTCCCCGCGGAGGATGCGGCCGCGCAGGCGGTCCTCGGCCGACCGCGCGTCGTCCTGCTGCTGGGGCCGTCGTGTCCGGCCCGATTGCGCGGCCCAGGCGTCCATCAGGCCGACCAGGGGGTCCTGCCCGTCCTCCGTCCGGTTGAAGACCAGCGCGTCGGCCCGTTCCCGGAGGGCGCCCGGGACCTCCGCCAGCGGCAGGACCTTCCCGGCGTTCAGGATCGCGGCGTCGAGCCCGGCCTCGAGGGCGTGGTGCAGGAAGACGCTGTTCAGGACGCGCCGCAGGCCGGGCTCCAGGCCGAAACTGACGTTGCTGACCCCGAGCCACGTGAACACCCCCGGGACCTCGGCCTTGATGCGGCGGATCGCGGTCAGGGTCTCCACCGCCGAGTCCCGCAGGGACTCGTCGCCGGACCCGAGCGTGAACGTCAGGGGGTCCACGAAGAGGTCGTGCGGCGCGAAGCCGTGCGCCCCGCACAGCCGCTCCACCAGGCGCCTCGCGCAGGCGACCTTGGCGTCCGCGGTCCGGCACATCCCGTCCTCGGCGATGCACAGGGCCACGAGCGCGGCCCCGTGACGGCGGGCCACGGACGCGATGCGGTCCAGGCGCTCGCCCCCGTCCTCGAGGTTCACGGAGTTCACGACGGCCCGGCCCGGCCAGGTTTCGAGGGCGGCGGCGACGGTCTCGGGGTCGGTAGAGTCCACGACCAGGGGGAGGTCCACGGACCCGCGCAGGGAGGCGAGGAAGCGTGCGATATCCGCCGCCTCGTCCCGGCCCGCGACCGCGACCGAGACGTCGAGCGCGTGGGCGCCCTCGTCGGCCTGCGAGCGGGCCACGGCGACCATCCCCTCGATGTCGTCCGCCTCCAGCCGGTCGCGAAACGCCTTGCTCCCCTGGGCGTTGGTGCGCTCCCCCACGATCAGGGGTCGGGGCTCCTGGACGAACGGGACCGCGGAGTAAAGCGACGAGGCGGCCGCGGGGAGCACGCCCGTGACGGGGCGGGACGCAAGCCCGAGCACCGCCTCGCGCAGCGCCCGGATGTGGTCGGGGGTCGTCCCGCAGCACCCGCCCACGAACGCGACCCCGAAGTCGCGGACGAAGTCGCGCATGGCCGAGGCGAATGCATCGGGTTCGAGGGGATAGACCAGGTCCCCGTCCCGCTCCTCCGGGAGGCCCGCGTTTGGCAGGACCGAGAGCGGCTTGGGGCAGACCGGGACGAGGTCGCGCAGGACCCGGACCATGGAATCCGGGCCCGTGGCGCAGTTCATGCCGAAGACGTCCACGCCGGGGAGGCCCGCGAGCGACACGGCGGCCGCGAGGGGGTCCGTGCCCAGGAGGAGCCGGCCCGACGGCTCGAAGGTCACCTGGCAGAACACGGGGACACGGCGTCCCGCCTCCCGCATGGCGTCCGAGGCGGCGAGGACCGCGGCCCGGGCCTGGAGCGGGTCCTGGCACGTCTCGACCTGCACGCAATCCACGCCGCCCTCGAGGAGCCCCCGGACCTGCTCCAGGTACGTCGCGTGCAGGTCGCGAAACGACACCTGCCCCAGGCTGGGCAGGCGGGTCCCCGGTCCCACCGACCCGGACACGAAGCGCGGGCGGCCCGGGGTCGAGGACTCGTCCGCGGCCCGGCGGGCGAGGGCGGCGGCCTCCCGGTTGATCGCGAAGACCTCGCGCTCCAGCCCGTACTCCGCCAGGACCACCGCATTCGCGCCGAAGGTGTCGGTCTCGATGACGTCGCACCCGGCCTCGAGATACGAGCGGTGGATGTCGAGGACGAGGTCCGGCCGGTGCAGGACCAGGGCCTCGTTCGGCCCCTCTCGGCCGCCGAAATCGGCCGGCGCCGGACGGCGGCGCTGGATCTCGGTCCCCATCGCGCCGTCGAAGACGACGGGACGGGTGCGCGCGAGCGCGAGCAATGGATGGTCCACTCGGGCCTCCGAAGAACCCCCCTGTCGTTACCCGTGATGAGCCCGAATTGCAAGTCTCACCTTGCAGTCCTGGA
>DYKK01000490.1 GCA_020722625.1 Anaeromyxobacter dehalogenans | reverse complement strand
ATCCGAAATCCGAAATCCTGATTCGCCGCCGTCGAGGCGGCGAATCAGGGGGCGACCGTTCGGGGAGACCCCGGTCCTGCATCAAGCCTGGGACCTGGAACCTCAACCTCTGGTATGATCGGCCCGTGAAGGCGCGCCGTCATTTCCCGGCGGGGCTTCTGTTCCTCCTGGCCTGTTCCCAGCCCGGCGGGAACCTGCTTCGCCACGACGCATCCGACGCCTGGACCGGGGAGGCGTGGGCCCTGGACGGCCTCGCGCGGGGCGACCCGTCGGGCGAGGACCCGGGGCCGGACGCCGCCGCGAAGGACGAGGATGTCCGGAACGCCCCGGCCGACGAGGCCGGGAACGACGCGGGGCCACCCGCGCCCGTGCGGTTCGTGACGGACACCGAGGCCCTGCCGGCCCTGCTGGGCCTGATCGAGGGTGCCCGGGAGCGGGTGGACCTGGTGCACCTCGAGTTCCTGGACGGGTCCCTGCCGGACCAGGTCCACGACGCCCTGCTGGCCGCGGTGGCTCGTGGGGTCGCGGTGCGCGCGCTGCTCGAAGGGGACGTGGGCGCGAACGCGGCGCGGGTCGCCTCGCTCGTCGCGGGCGGGGCCGAGGCGCGGCTCGATGCGTCCTCGAGGACGTTGCACGTGAAACTCGCGGTCGTGGACGGGACGCAGGTCTTCGTGGGCACCACGAACCTCTCGACCTCGTCGTTGAAATACAACCACGAGGCGAACTGGTTGTTCACCGGGAGCGGTCCCGGCGAGGCGTTCCGTGACTACGCGGCGCGGCTGTGGGCGTCCGACGGCGACCTCCAGGGCCTCGACAGCCCCGGCGAGGACGGACTGCGGCTCATCGGGGACGGGCAGTACGGGGATGCGGTGGATCCCCTCCTCGGGGGCGCGACCCGGCGCGTCCTGATCGTCCAGTACCAGGTGGACTCGGAGGACGGGGAGGTGGAGGGACTGCTCCAGGCGGTCATCGCGGCGCGGGCGCGGGGGGCGGACGTGCGCGTCGTTCTGGAGAGAAGTGCGTTCTCCGACGAGGTGAACGCGGCGAACGAGGCGACGCGCCAGGTCCTGCTGGCGGCGGATGAAAAAATCGTCCACCTCGTGCTTGAAGTACTCCACGCGGTCCTGCACCAGACTGGTGATTTCCGCCTTGGCCACGGCGATGCGGGTATCCAGCACTTGGGAAAGCTGCAGGGCGGCGTAATCGACCAGTTCCCGTACATCGTCTTTGGTGAACTGGCGCTGGGCGTGGATTTCGGCGGAAATTTTTTCCAGCTTGGCGTCGATT
>DYKK01000141.1 GCA_020722625.1 Anaeromyxobacter dehalogenans | reverse complement strand
CCCGCTCGGTCGCTTCGCTCCCTGCGCGGGAAGCCGGGGCCCCAGTCGCGGCTGGAACGAGACCGCGAAAAATCAAGGTGTCCCGCCGGGCTGCCGAGATCGCGGTGGCGGCCCGGGGGCGGTTGACAACTCCCCGACGCTTTGAAACGATCAGTCTGTTCCTCTGCGGCGAGCCAAGAAACGATGCTGAAGGTCACGATCACGGAGAAGGGCGGAATCGAGAAGGTCCTCTTCTTCGAGGACGAGGACGAGGTCTCCGTCGGCCGGCTCCAGACCAACCGGATCCCGCTGTCGAAGCCCAACGTGTCCAAGAGGCACGCCGTGCTCACGATGCGCGACGGTCGCGTCCTCATCGAGGACCTCGGCAGCACGAACGGGACGTACGTGAACGGGCGGCGCATCACGGCCACCCGCGAGGTCGGACCCCGGGATCGCATCTACATCGGGGATTTCACGATCCGGGCACGCCTGGTCACGTCCCGCGAGGAGAAGTCCGAACCGGAGATCGTGGTGGAGACGCCGTTGCCCGTCGAGGAGCAGAGGCGGCCCACCGTGGCGATGCCGGCACCCTCTCGCGCGGGCCCGGACGCCGTCGAGGCGCCGGCCGCCTCCCCCGGGGTGGAATCCGCCGCGCGCCCGTCCCCGGCCATTCCCCCCCTGCCCCCCCCGGAGGAGTTGTCCGGCACGGAGGTCCTCCCGGTGGACCTCGACATCGAGGTGGTGTCCGAGGACGCGGGCGCGCCCGCGGAAGCCGCCCCGGTCACGGAACTCGCGCCGGAGGTCGCTTCGGCGAGGGCGGGCGCCGCCGGGGCGGCCGGGCCGCCAGGCCCCGCCGCCTCCCAGGAGAAGGCGACGGACTTCACCCCCATCGGGACTCTCCCCGGCCCGACCGAGGCCCCGTCCCTGACCCGGCGACTGGCAGAGGCCGCGGCGGCCCCGGAGACCGAGCCGGACCAGTACATGGCGCTGCTCAAGACGGTGGCCGACCGCGCGGCCGACGAGGTCTTCGGATCCGTCCCGGCCGATCAGACCCAGTTCTCGGACGAGGAGTGGCAGGCCCTGTCGGACCAGGTCCTCGCCCTGGTGGACCGCATGAGGCGCGAGGACTTGTTGCCGGCCACGATGGACGCGTTCCAGGTGACGCAGGACCTCCTGTTCGATTTCGCGGGGCTGGGTCCGCTCGAAGAACTCCTTCAGGACGGGACGGTCCGCCGGATTCTGATCGCCGGACCCGACCGCGTGTCCGTCACCCGGGGCGACCGGACGACCCGGGTCGGACGGACCTTCGCGGGGGGGGTGGCCCTGGACCGGGTCGCCGCGAAGCTGCTCGGGCTCGCGGGACTGGCCCCCGACTCGACCCCCCCGGTCGCCGAGGGCCGGCTACCGGACGGGACCCACCTGATGGTCCTTCGGCCTCCGCTGGTCTCGGACCACGTGGTCCTCGTGCTGAACCGGCCCGCCGGGTCCCTGCTGGACGCCCCGGACCTGGTGCGGGCCGGGGTCATGGGCGAGGACGTCCTCCAGGTGATCGAGCGCGCGGTCCGGGACCACCGGAACGTCGTGATCTGCGGCGCGCCGGACACCGGGAAACTCACGTTCCTGAACGCGGTGGCCCACCTGCTGCCCAAACAGGCCCGGGTCGTCGTGATCGAGCGCGGCCGCGAGGTCGCCTGGCCCCGGGGCGAGGCCATCCGGTTGTCGAAGGACTTCCTGGCGTGCGGCGACAGGCCCGGCGGTCCTTGCCTGGTCTCGCGGCTGTACCCGGACGCGGTGATCGTATCGGACCTCGACGCGGAGGACGCGCGCCTCGTCACGGCCCTGGGCCTGACCGGGCAGAAGGGGATCCTCGCTTCGATGACGGCGACGTCCGCCGACCTCTGCCTGCACCGGCTCGAGATGCTGGTCGCGTTCGGGAGCCCGACCGTGGACGGGGCCACGGTTCGATCGTTTGTGCGGCACTTCGTGGACCTGGTCGTCGTGCTGGGCCTCGATCCGGAGGGGCGCACCCACGTTACGGAAGCGGCCGCCATCGAGGACGGGGTGCCGAGGCGCATTGTCTGATGGCCGATGGTCCCTACACGATCGTCATCGAGGATCGGCACGGGACGCCCGTCCAGGAGGTCTCGCTGGACGCCGGCGAGCGGATCATCGGCCGGTATCGCGAATGCGACATCCTCCTGCCGTCCGAAAACGTCTCCAGGCGCCACGCCCGGCTGCTCGTCGAGGCCGGCCGCCTGTTCGTCGAGGACCTGAACAGCGCGAACGGGACCTTCGTCAACGGGATTCGGATCCACGAACGGACGGCGGTGGCGGACGGAGCGGTCGTCCGGATCGGGGACTTCACGGTGCGCGTGCAGGGCGCCGGAGGGACACAGGGGCCTTCCGCAGCCCACGTGCGCCTGATCGGGAGGAACCTCTGCGTCTCGGACCAGGTCTTCGAGGTGGATCGGGCGACGGTCGTGGTGGGGCGCGGCCGGGACGCGGACATCACCCTGCCCGACCCCTCGGTGAGCCGGGTCCACGCGCGGCTCATCTCGCAGCCGGACGGTCACGTCCTGGTCGAGGACATGGGGAGCGCGAACGGGACCTTCGTCAACAGCCAGCGCGTGCGCATCTGGCAACTGGCGGAGGGGGATATCCTCCGCTTCGGGAACGTGGAGTTCCTGGTGGAGATCCCGACCGCGGATACGGTGGACGGCCTGAAGGTGCCGGGCGGATGGTTCGGGCGGGTCCTCGTCGCGTTCCGAGAAAACCTGCCGTGGAGCATCGCGAGCGTATTCGCGCTCGTCGCCCTGGTGGCGGTCGGGGTCCTCGCGGTCGGGTCCCTGTCGGTACCCGACGAGGCCCCGCCGGGGGCGGGGGTCCCGGCCGCGCCCACTCCGGCCGTCACGCAGTCCCCCACCCCCGCGCCGCCGCCCGCGGACGCGGCTCCGCCCGACCCCTTGAAGGACGCGCTGGACCTGTTCGCCCGGCGCGACCTCGACGGCGCGGCCCGGGTCGTGGACGAGGTCCTGCGCGCGAGGCCCGCCGACCCCGAGGCGGTCCAGATGTCCAACCGCATCGCGGTGGAGCGCCGCGCCCGCGAGACCTTGCAGGCCGCGGCGATCCTGAAGGACCCCGTCGCCGTGGCGGCGTCGCTCCTCGACATCCCCGGGGATTCCATCTTTCGCGACGACGCCCGCGGGCGTCTCAAGACCCTCCTGCCGGACCTGGAGCGGCGCAAGGCGAGGGCCTGCCGCGCCCGCAAGGTCGTGGACTGCGCGCGCCTGCGCGGGCTCGTGACACGCACCGAGGCGGTCCTGGCCGCTCCCTAGAGGGGTCACGCCCCGGCGAGCCGGAAGGCCACGGCGGCCGCCACCAGGACCACGGTCACCAGGGAGACCACCGCATAGTGCGGGTCGCCCTCGTGCAGGAAGAGGACCGCGCACAGGAGCAGGCGGCCCACGGACACGCCGACCAGGGCGATGAGGCCCGCCAGGGTCACGACGCCCCCGGGCAGGGACGCGCACAGGTCGAGACACCGTGCACCGGAGAGGGCCCGAAGCCCGTCCGCGGTCGGGAGGTCGCCGTGCGCGGCCAGGAGGAACACCCCGGCCAGGGTCACGAGGACCGCCGCGAAGGCCCCGGCCCGCATGAAGCCCGCGATGATGCGCTCGATGCTCATCCGTCCCCCCCCTCGCCCGTGGCCGCGCGAACCGCCATGGTCGCGGCGAGGACCAGCAACAGGACGACGAAGGCGTTCCGCAGGCGCGAATCCCGCACCCTCAGCATCACCCTGGCGCCCAGGAGCGACCCGAAGAAGACCCCGATGGTCACGGAACCCGCGACCAGCGGGTGGACCTCGCCCATCGCGAAATAGGCCGTGGCCCCGGCCGCGGCCGTGATGCCCAGGATGAAGTTGCTCGTGGCGGTCGCGGCCTTGATGGGCATCCCCATCACGGCGTCCATCACCGGGACCTGGAAGATGCCGCCGCCGATCCCGAGCAGGCCCGAGACGAGCCCGGCCCCGAGCATGGCCAGGAGGCCCAGGTGGACGTGACGGACCCCGTACCGAACCGTCTCGCCGGTCGCGCGGTCCTCGTAGCGGCCCGCCAGCGACAGGGAGCGCTCCAGGAACCCTCCGGACCCGGGGGAAACGGCCCGGTCCCGGTGGCGCCGGAGCATGGCGAGGGCCGCGAGCACGAGGACCGCGGCGAAGACGCCCGTCACCACCCGCCCGCCCGAGACCCGGCCCACGAGCACCCCGGCCAGGGCCCCGACCACGGAGACCAGGGACGCGAGGATCCCGAGGCGCAGGTTGGACAGCCGGTCGCGCACATAGACCGCGGCCGCCGCGGACGAGGTCGCCACGACCCCGACCATCGAGGCCCCGATGGCGAGGCGCAGCGGGACGTGGAGCACGCTGACCAGGACCGGGACGACCACGATCCCGCCGCCCACGCCCATCATCGCCCCGATGAAGCCTGCGGCAAGCGAGGTGGCCAGGAGGAGGAGAGGCGTTTCCATGTCAGCGTCCGTGCGTCTTCACAGGGCCTCGATCACCTCTCCGGAACCGATCCCGCCGCCCACGCACCGCGACGTCAGGCCGAAGCGACCCCCGCGCCGCCGCAACTGGTGCGCCATGTCGGCCAGTTGCCGCGCCCCGGTGCACCCGACCGGATGGCCGAGGGACACGCCGCTCCCCCACCGGTTCACGCGCTCGACGTCGAGGTCCGGCAGGTCGTGGAAGGCCGCGGCCACGACTGCGGCGAAGGCCTCGTTGATCTCGAAGAAGGCCACGTCCCCCATCGAGAGCCCCGCCTTCTGGAGCAGGCCCGGGAGGACCTTGAAGGCCCCCTCGCCCATCAGCTCCCGAGGGACGCCCACGTTGTGCCAGGCGACGAGGCGCGCGATCCCCTTCCGTCCGAGGCGCGCCGCGGCCTCCTCGCTCGCGAGGACCAGGGCCGCGGCCGCGTCGTTGATCGAGGACGAGTTCATCGCGGTGATCGTCCCGCCCTCCGGCTTGAAGTACGGCTTCTGCTTCGCGAGGTCGTCCAGGGTCACGGGCCTGGGCCCCTCGTCCCGCGCGACCACCACGGGATCTCCCTTCCGCTGGGGAACGCTCACCGGGAAGACGTAGTCGGCGAAGAAGCCGCCTTCCCATGCAGCCAGGGCGTTGTGGTGCGACCGGTAGGCGACCTCGTCCTGTTCCCGGCGCGTGACGCCGTACTTCTCGACGAGGCGTTCCGTCATCAGGCCCATGAGTTCCCCCCTGGGTCCGACGTTCGTGTCCATGAGGGCGCCCATGATCCCGTCCACGAGGGTCATGTCGCCATACACCTGGGCCTTCGTGCGCCCGGTGTACAGGTAGCGCGGAACGTTGGACATGCTCTCCACGCCGCCCGCGACCCCGACCTCGACCTCGCCCAGGAGGATCCGGCGCGCGAGCGAGTGCACCGCGGCCCCCCCGGACGCGCAGTTCTCGTGAAACGTGGTCCCCGGGCTGGTGCACGGGACGCCCGCGAACTCCGCCGCGACCTTGGCCAGGTTGGGCGACCGCGGGTCCTGCATCACCCATCCCATGCAGGTGTACTGGATCTGCCCCGGATCGAGGCCGGCCGCGGCGACGGCCTTCCCGATCGCCAGCGTCGCCAGCTCGCGCGCCTGGAGCGGGGCCAACCCTCCCCCGATCGCCCCGATCGGCGTCCTCACCGCGCTCAGGATCACGACCTTGCTCATGGTTCACCTCCTGTTGCCCACGTCTCCGCCCGTTGCGGAAGACCCCAGGAACCGGGTTCCGATGCTAGCGAATCACGCCACGGACAGGAAGTCCCGGCCCTCGACCCCGATTCACCGCCTCGACGACGGCGAATCAGGATTGCGGATTTCGGATTGAAGTCGCAAACCCGCTGCCGTGAGAGGGTAGTGAATCAAGATCCGCGTCAAAGCCAAGGGGAAACGCCGCTCCGGCCCCAAACCGGCATCCGTTTCGATGCGGGATGCAAATCACGGTTGACGAAGCACCGCGGGATGAAGATAATCCTTTGTCCCGTTCCGTCCCCCGGTCGGTCGGACCGGTCGCGGCGGGGAGGCCAGAACAGGAGCGACCAGGATGAAGGAAGGGATTCACCCCGAATACAGGCCGGCGACGATCACGTGCGCCTGCGGGAACGTGATCCAGACGCGCTCCACGCGGGGCGACTACGCGGTCGAGATCTGCTCGGCCTGCCATCCGTTCTTCACGGGCAAGCAGAAGATCGTGGACTCGGAGGGACGGGTCGAGCGCTTCAATCGCAAGTATCGCCGCAAGTCCCAGCCGGCCGCGACCCCAGAAACGTGAGCCCTACCCACCCCGAACCTCCCGTGACCGTGGGCGGCCAGGCGGTCGTGGAGGGGGTGATGATGCGCACCCCGGCCGCGACCAGCGTGGCGGTCCGGCGACCCGACGGCTCCCTGGTGGTGCGGGTCCGCGCGGCCCGGCGTCTGGCCGAGCGCCATCCCATCCTGGCCGCTCCGGGGCTTCGCGGGATGGCGGTCCTGGTCGAGACCCTGTCGGACGGGCTGTCCGCGCTGAACTTCGCGGCCGCCCAGGCCATGCCGGAACCGGCGGGCTCGGACGGAGGCGCGCCCTCCGCCGCGGCCCTGGCCGCAAGCCTGGCCGTGTCCCTCGGGTTCGGGTTCCTCTTGTTCGCGGTGGTCCCGCACGCGGTGACGCTCCTGGCCGGGGACCTCCTGGCGGTCGAGTCGCTGGCGGGTGGACGCGCGGTCGCGTTCCACCTCGTGGACGGGCTCGTGAAGGTCGCGGTCTTCGTCGCGTTCCTGTGGGCGATCTCGCGGATGAAGGACATCCGTCGCGTCTTCCAGTACCACGGGGCCGAGCACCAGGCGGTCCATGCCTACGAGGCGGGCCTCAACCTCCTGCCGAAGAACCTGTCGCGCTTCCCCACCGAGCATCCCCGATGTGGGACCGCCTTCCTGGTCACGGTGATCGTGGTCAGCATCCTCGTGTTCGCCGCCGTCTTCCCATGGATGCCGGTCCTGTCGGACCGGAGGTGGCTCAACCAGGTCCTCTACGTGGCGATCAAGGCCCCGCTGATCCTCCCCATCGCGGCCGCGTCCTACGAGTTGATCCGCGCGGCGTCCCGGATGGAAAATCGGATGCTGGGGGCGGTCCTGTCGGCGCCCGGGGTCCTGTTTCAGCGGATCACGACGAAGGCGCCGGACGCGGCCCAGCAGGAGGTCGCGATCGTGGCCCTGATCGCGGCCCTCCGGCCGGACCGTCTGCTGCGCGCGCCGGACGAGGTGGAGGTCGTGGACTCGTTCGCGACCTTCGAGGACTTCCAGCACGGAGTGACGCCCGAGGCGTCGAGGACGTCATGAGCATCCCCGACACCGCGCTCGCGCGGCTGGACGAGGTCGAGTCGCGGTACAAGCGTCTGGACGAGGAGATGGGCGACCCGGCCTGCTACACGGACCCGGAGCGCCTCAAGCGCGTGGCCCGGGCCCGCGCCGACCTCGAGGAGACGGTCGCGGCCTACCGGGAGTACAAGGCGGTCCTGCGCGACATCGAAGAGAACCGGCACGTCCGCGAGACGGATCCGGACCTGCGCGAACTGGCCGAGGAGGAGGAGACGCGGCTCGTGGACCGCCGGGAGGCGCTCGAGCAGCGGCTCGTCGCCCTCCTGGTCGGAAGGGACCCGCTCGACGAGCGCGAGGTCTTCCTGGAGGTCCGGGCGGGGACCGGCGGCGAGGAGGCGGCCCTCTTCGCGGCGGACCTCTTCCGGGCGTATGTCCGGTACGGCGAGGGACGGGGATGGCGCTTTGAGGTCCTCCAGGCGTCCGAGACGGAACTCGGGGGCTTCCGGGAGGTCGTGGCCCAGGTCCACGGGGACCGCGTCTACGGCACGCTCAAGTACGAGGCGGGGGTCCACCGGGTCCAGCGCATCCCCGTGACCGAGGCCCAGGGGCGCATCCACACCTCGACGGTGACGGTGGCGGTCCTCCCCGAGGCGGACGAGGTGGACGTCGTGGTCCGGGACGAGGACCTCCGGGTGGACCTGTACCGGGCGCACGGGGCGGGCGGGCAGCACGTGAACAAGACCGACTCCGCCGTGCGCCTGACCCACCTGCCCACCGGGATCGTGGTCGTGTGCCAGGACGAGCGCTCCCAGCACAAGAACCGGTCCAAGGCCCTGAAGGTCCTGAGGGCGCGGCTCGCGGACCTGGCCAGGCGGGAGGCCGAGGCGCGCGAGCGGGACTCCAGGCGGGCAATGGTGGGATCGGCGGAACGCAGCGAGCGGATCCGGACCTACAACTATCCCCAGAACCGCGTCACCGACCACCGCATCGGCCTGACCCTGTACCGGCTCGAG
>DYKK01000140.1 GCA_020722625.1 Anaeromyxobacter dehalogenans | reverse complement strand
GGCCCGCCGTCCGACCGGGAGGTCGCGGCCCTGGTCCGGTCCGGGGTCAACGAGGTCTCCTTCCAGGCCGGCGACGCCCCCCGCCCGGAGGTCGTGACCGCCCTGCGGGCCCGCTCCCTGCTGGCGCACGTCGTCCTGGTCGTCCCGGTGCCCGGTCCCGCGGGTGACATCGAGAACCCCTGGGGCGCGGACGAGATGGAGGTCCGGGTCTCCGACGACCGGCCGGCGGCGGACCCGGAGGCCGTCGCCGCCCGAGTGGACGCCCTCGTGGCGGGGGCGGCCGCGCGGTTCCGTCGGGTGTCCGTGCATGGGATCGCGCTGTGCCGCCTTGGGTCCCTGGATCCGGACCGCGTCGTGTCGAACGCGCTCGTGCTTCGAGCCCCGGAGGGTGTCCTCGACTTGAGGTTTCAGGACCCCTCGCGGGTCTTCTTCGATGCGTGCCGGTCCTGCCGCCTGTCCCTGGCGTGCGACGGGTCTTGCGCGGCCGAGTTCCTCCGGCCCCACGGACCCCGGGTCCGGGTCCGCCCATTCGGAGGCGGGAAGTCGCGGGTCGTATCGCTGGACGCGACGGGCCTGTCCCGCCGGGACCATCCCCCGACGTTTTTGTCGGGCCGGGTGCACCTGCTGTCCGTGGCCGAGGGGATCCGCCCCGCAGGCCGCGTCGCGGTGGCCCCCGCGCACCTGCCCGAGCAGGTCGCGCTCATCCGGCAGGCCGGGCTCGCGCACGAGGTGGTGGAGGACCCCCCGCCCGACACGGACCGCGCCCGGTCCGGCGACGTCCATATCTTCTTCGCGAGGGACCCCGGGACCGCCCGTCGGGTCGCGGACATCGAGCGCGCGTTCGTCCGGGCCGATCGCGGTCCCACCCCCTGGGGGCCCGCGACCTTCGCGCGGGAGATGGGGCGCGCGCTCGGCTATCCCGAGTGCTGCATCGAGGCCTTCGTCGCCGCCGGCCCGAGCGCGACCACGGACGGCCTGCACCGGCAGGCCCACGCGCGCAGCCGCGCGTTCTGGTGGCCGCTGAACTGCCTGGACCCGGCCTCGCCCTTCCCCCTGGTCCCCCACGTGCCGTGCCGCTTCGATTGCGGTCCGTCCCTGGCCATGGCGCGGGCCGTTCACGCGCGCCTGGACCGGCTGTTTCCGGGGCTTTCCGGGACGGCCGAGGCCCTGCTCCGGCGCCCGGTGCTGGTCCTGGGACGGTCGTGGGCCGCGGCGCTCACCGGCGAGGTCGTGCAGGCACCCGGGACGGTGGACTACGGGGCCGTGGACCGAATCGGCCCCCCCTGGCCGGGCCGCCGCGGGCGCGAGGTCTTCGAGGCCCTGGTCCTGGGCCGCCGGGTCCGCGTGAGGCCCGCGGGCATTGCGGTCACGGGCCGGGACGGCGAGGTCCGCGAGTTCCAGTGCCCGGGCCGGCCGCTCGTGTTTCCGTTCCAATGACCGGCGCGTGTTGCTTCGGAAACCGGGTCTGGACCACCGTCCAGCCTGGATCCTTGCCTTGCGACGGCTTCATGCCAATTGAAACCGAGGATTTCAGATTGACACGATTTCGGCAGAGGCGAGGAACGCCTCGAACGCCACGGTCACCTGGCCATGCCCTGGTTTGCCTGCACGTGAACACCGGGAACGGGCGAAGGTCGGGAACGACCCGGGTCTGGACTACAGAGACGCCGCCTTGCGGACCAGGTCCACGCAGCGCATCGAGTAGCCCCACTCGTTGTCGTACCAGGCGATGACCTTCACCATCCGGCTGTTGGGGATCACCAGGGTGGACTTCGCGTCGAAGATCGACGAATGAGAATTGTGAACAATATCGGAAGAAACCAGTTCGTCCTCGGAATATTCGAGGATTCCCTTCATGGACCCCTCGGCGGCGGCCTTCATGGCGCCGTTGATCTCGGCGATCATGCGGGCCGGCTCCTGGACCTGGATGCGCTCCAGTTCGCAGGTGAAGTCCACCAGGGAACCGTCCGGCACGGGCACCCGGACCGCCATCCCGTCCAGGCGGCCCTGGAGTTCCGGCAGGATCTTCCCGATGGTCCGCGCCGCCCCCGTGGTGGTCGGGATGATGTTCGCGGCCGCGCTTCGGGCCCGCCGGAGGTCGCTCTTGTGGAACATGTCGAGGATTCGCTGGTCGTTCGTGTAGGCGTGGATCGTGGTCATCAGACCGCGAACGACTCCGAAGTTGTCGTGCAGGACCTTGACCACAGGCGCGAGGCAGTTCGTGGTGCACGAGGCGTTCGAGAGGATGCGGTGCTCGGGCTTCAGGTCCCCGTCGTTGACGCCCAGGACCACGAGGGCGTCCACCGCGTCCTTGGGCGGAACGGTCAGGAGGACGCGCTTCACGCCGCCGTTCTTGAAATGGCCGGCGACCTGGTCCCTCTTGCGGAACACGCCCGTGGACTCGACGACGAAGTCGAGGTCGTACCGCGCCCACGGGATCTCCTCGGGCGCCTTGACCGACAGGACGTCAATCCCCTGCCCGTTCACCACCATCTGGGTGTCCGTGGCCTCGATGCGGCCCGGGAAGCGCCCGTGCGTGGAATCGAACTCCAACAGTTTCGCCATGGTCCGCACGCCCCCGGCGAAGTCCTTGGGGTCCAGGAGGTCGTTCACCGCGCAGAGCCGGAACCCCCCCTGCTCGAACATGGCCCGGGCGACCAGGCGCCCGATGCGACCAAACCCGTTGATGCCGACGCGAATCTCGGAAGCCATCGTCCCTTCCCTCCACCGAGGAATCGAGTGTCCAGTCGCCGTCTCCGACCGGTCGGGGACGACGGACGGATCGTATTCCGCGTGACCGGGATGTCAATGAGAACGGCGTGGAACCGAGGTTGACACGCAAGGGTTCTGCGGCCATGATGACCCCACGGCTTCGGCGGGTCCTTGCGGGCCGCGGGGGTCGGCTTCTCACTGGAGGAGGTGGACGGATGATGCTGGACATCTGGCGGGATGTGGTCCTGAAGGCCGTGCTGGAGAGGTTCTCGCCGATCGCCCTGAAGGTGGTGACGAACCCCCAGGTGCAGGCGCTCCTGACCCAGGCCCTGAACCTCCAGGCCGACATGCGACAGAACATCGAGGCCCAGGTCAGGCTCGTGGCGCGCACCCTCGAACTGGTCACGCGAGACGAGCTGACCTCCCTGCGCGCGGTGGTCAAGGAACTCGAGGCCGAGGTCGAACGCCTGAAGGCGCAGGTCCGCGCACAGGAGGCGGCCCGGGAGGCCCCTCCGGCGGCCGCCCCCGCGGCGAACCCCGAGCCTGCCCCCATGCCAAAGAAGACCGCGAAACGACCCCCAAAGGCGCGATGAATTCCGTGGGCGCCCGCCCAGACGCCTCTGCGAGTCCCGGGGGATTGTGTACCGAAACATCCGGCATCCCGTGGGTGGGCCGGACCACCCCGATCCGCCGCCGCGATTTCGCCGCCACGATTGCCGGTCGTGGCGGGCGTCCGGCGTCCGGGATCCGGGGTCCGGGGTCCGGGATCCGGGGTCGCGGTGGACGTGGCTGCGTCGTCATGCGCCGCTCATTGCGACCAACGTGGGTCTGCCACTGCCACTGTCCCCTGTCACTGAGCCTGCCCACTGAACCTGCCCCGGGATCCGGCGTCCGGGATCCGGGATCCGGCGTCCGGGATCCGGGGTCGGGGTGGACGTGGCTGCGTCGTCATGCGCCGCTCATTGCGACCAACGTGGGTCTGCCACTGCCACTGTCACTGCCCGCTGCCACTGTCCCCTGTCGCCTGAACCTGTCCACTGTCACGACCTCGCCTGGAAGTCCGTGGTTATCTTGCAGATCGGTCGCAGGCGGCGCGAGCGGCGCTCGCGTCTCCGGGGGAACCACGAAGAGACGAAGTCGCGATCCTCAAATGAAGCCGCCCCCCGGAGGCCGTCAGGGGCCGCGGCGTTTCACGGGGTCCGTGTCGTCCTCGGGTTTCTTTTCCAGGAGGTAGTCGCGGTACTCCACCGCGAGTCGGGACTGGCGGACCTTTTCCGAGGCGAGGGCCTCCAGTTGCCGGATGCGCTCGCGGGTCAGGTTCATGATGCGGCCCACGTCCTCGAGGGTGACCGACCCACGGTCGGCGAGGTCGAGGACGCACGAATCCTCCATCTCCCACGGCTCGATGTCCGGGAAGTTCAGCTTGATGGACCCGGTCCTCGGGTTGATGTCCAGGTACAGGTGGTACTTGCACCCGACCCACGGGCAGGGGCGCGGGCCGTGCAGGCAGTCGCCCCGCGTCTTCGGACGGATCTCGTCCAGGCGCTCGTCCACCTCGATCCCGTCCGAGAAATCCACCTTGCTGAGGCGACGCGCCGGAATCGTGCGCGTGCGGCGCTGAACCGGGCGACGCGCCGCGCGGCGGTCTCGACCGAACGGCTGTCCAGGCGGTTTCCCCTTCGGGTCCATGCCCCGTCCCGCGGGAGGTTGGCCGCAACGCTAGCACAACCCCCGAGTCAAGGAAAGGGTCTTGGCGCGCCGGTCACTCGATCGGTCCCGGTCCCAGGTCCGGCCGCGGGTGCTGCCACAGGCGGACCGGGACGTCCACGTCCGCCGGACGGAACGGCAGGACGACTTTCCGCCCGATCCCCGCGCTGTGGTAGGCGGCCAGGATGACCTCCAGGACCTCGATGCCGTCCTCGCCGCTCTCGCGCGGGGTCTGCCCGGACCGCATGCACTCCAGGAAGTGGCGGTCCTCCTGGGGGTAGCCGTTGTTCCACAGCCACTCGTAGTCCGGGAAGACCCATCCCTGGTTGGGGTCCCCCATCTCGGGGAACCCGGGCTCGGAGAAGGCGCGAAGCCCCATGCCCTTCAGGAGGTCCGCGACGACGACCCCGCCGGTCCCGAAGACCTCCAGGGTCGAGTCCATGCCCCCCTTCAGGGCCCACGACGACTCCGCCTGCCCCACGCTCCCGTCCTCGAACTCCAGGAGGATGACCACGTGGTCCTCTTCCTTCGTGACCTCCCCGTGAAGGAACGTGCCCATGAAGGCCTGCACCGCCCGGACCCGCGGCTTGTCGAGGACCCACCGGATGCACGAGATCGAGTGGCACCCCATGTCCATCAGGATGCCGCCTCCCGCCTCCTCCTCCTTGAAGAACCAGGGCGAGTACGGACCCGCGTGCTTCTCGCACTGGCGCACCAGGTACGGCTTGCCGATCCCGCCGCTGCGCGCGAGTTCCCTGGCCCGCTCGAACTTTGGCACGAAGCAGAGTTCCTCGGCGTACGCGAGCGTGAGCCCCCGCCGCCTCGCCTCGTCCGTCATCTCGCGGGCCTGGCGCAGGGACAGGGCCAGCGGCTTCTCGCAGATCACGTGCCGCCCCGCGCGCAAGGCATCCATCGTGACGGGGTGGTGGAGGAAGTTCGGGACCCCGACGACCACCGCGTGCACCGCCGGGTCCTCGAGCATGGCCCGATGGTCCGGGTAGAATTTCGGGACGTCGTGGGCCTCGGCGAAGGCCTGTCCGCGCGACTCGTCCACGTCCGCGACCGCCACCACGTCCGCCAGGTCCGGGCTCCGGCGGATCGCGTCCAGGTGGACCTTGGCGATGAACCCGCTCCCCACGATGCCGACGCCGATCCTGGCCTCGCTCATGGTCCTGCCTCCCCGGGCCATGTCACCGGAGGTCCGCTGCGTGCCGCCGGACCTTGTCCATGGCCGCGATGATGTCCTCGATGTCCCCGCGGGTCCCCATCAGGGACGGGTAGTGCATCCAGATCGCCTCCTCGTAGGCCGCCTTCTCGGTCACCGGGCAGTGCAGGTCGGCCCCGAGGACCCCGTCGCCGTAGCGCTCGCGCAGCAGGGGCCACTCGTCGCTGCGCGCGTTGAAGAGCGGGCTCTGGTAGATCGGGACGTAGAATGGGCCATCCAGGTCCACGCCCTCGGCCCGCAGGGCCTCGAGGAAGCGGTCCCGATGCAGCCCCCCGAAGGCCTCGGGGTCGTACCGCATCACGACCTGGTACGCCGCGATCGAGGTGATGCGCTCGTCGCGCTCCAGCACGCGGATGCCCGGGACCTCCGCGTGGAGCAGGTCCCGGAAGTACCCGACCATCTGCGCCCGCCGCAGCGTCGCCTCGGGAAGCCTCTCGATCTGCGCCTTGAGGACCGCGACCTGGAGGTCGGACAGGCGGTTGTTCCACCCGAAGAGGAAGCCCTCGAAGTCGTCGTAGCCTGGCTCCTTGCGACCGCAGTTGACGAGGCTCATGCACTTCTTCGCGTATTCGTCGGACGAGGTGATGAGCGCCCCACCCTCACCGGACGTCATCAGTTTCGAAGATTGAAACGAAAACGAACCGAAGTCGCCCCACGACCCGACGCCGCGGCCGCGCCACGCCGCCCCGTGGGCGTGCGCGCAGTCCTCGATGACGATGAGGTCGTGCTTCCTCGCGATCTCGAGGATCCGGTCCAGGTCCGCCACCGACGACCCGAGGTGGACCGGGATGACCGCGCGCGTGCGGGGCGTGATCGCAGCCTCGACGGCCGCCGGGTCCATGCAGTAGTTCCGGGGCTCGACGTCCACGAACACGGGGACCGCGTTCAGGTGGACCGCGCACGCCGCGGTCGCGATCCACGTGTAGGCCGGGACGATCACCTCGTCCCCCGCGCGGATCCCGGCCGCGCGAAGGGCGGTCTCGAGCGTCACCGACCCGTTCGCGCACAGGATCCCATATTTCGCATCATGATATTCAGCGAAAGCACGACCTACCTCCGCGGCGAGCGGGGAGGGGAAGGGAAACCCGCCCCAGTTGCGGGACTCCAGGGCCTCCATCAGGTATCGCCGCTCCCGGTCGTCGTACTCGGGCCACGGGGCGAACGGGCGGGTGCGCACCGGGGTGCCGCCGAACAGGGCCAGTTTGTCCATCGCTTACTCCGCGGGAACGAAATCGCCGCACGCGATCAGGTCCTCCAGCACGGCCCGGGCCTTGTCGAGCGTCCGGACCAGGGGATTCGCGAGCAGGGCGGCCAGGGCCTTGCCCCGCGAGCGCGTGATCGCGGCCTCGATCGTCAGGCGCTCGTAGGCCTTGACCTGGCGCATCAGCCCCAGGATCTCCTCCGGGAGCGGCCCGCCGCCGACCGGCACCACGCCGTGGGACGACAGGTCGGCGCGGACCTCGACCACCGCGTCGTCGGGGACCTGCGGGACCGCGCCCCGGTTCAGGGTGTTCACGACCTCCCTCCGCGGCCGGGGAGACAGGAGCCCCTCGATCACGTCCAGGGCCACGCGCGAATACCAGGCGCCTCCGCGCTCCGACAGGAGCGCCGGTTTCTCGACCGTGGCCGGGTCCCGGTAGTACGCGAACAGGGCCTCCTCGATCTCCATCACCACCTGGGCCCTCGTCTTCGGCGCGGCCTGGAGTTCCCGCAGGACCTCGTCGGTGGCGTAGTAGTAGCGCAGGTACGGGGACGGGATCATCGGGAGGGCCTCGAAGAAGTCCGGCCCGTAGTCCACCTCCGGGACGTTCTTGGGGCCGCGCCCGCCCCGGAAGGCTCCAAGGACCCTGTCGGTGATGTCCTCGCCGTGGACCAGGATCCGCCGCACCCAGCCCAGGTGGTTCAGCCCCACGTAGTCGAGTTCCACGGCCTCGGGAGGCACCCCGAGGGCCGCCGCGGTCTCCATCTTCATCTCGGCGGGGACGTTGCACAGGCCCACGGTCGGGACCCGGCCGAAGCGCAGCAGGGCCTCGGTCACGATGCCCGAGGGGTTCGTGAAGTTGATGACCCACGCCCCGGGCGCCCGCTCCCGCACCTGCCGCGCGAGGTCCAGCACCACGGGGATGGTCCGGATCGCCTTCGCGAACCCGCCCTCGCCCGTGGTCTCCTGACCCACGATGCCGAGGCGCAGGCCCCGGGCCTCGTCGCGGTGACGCGCCTCCTGGCCGCCCACCCGGATCTGCGTGACGACGAAGGCCGCGCCCGCCAGGGCCTCGTCGAGGTCGAGCGTGTCCACGATGCGGAACTCGGCCCCCCGGTGCCGGGCCATGCGGCGGCAGAATCCGGCGACCGGCCCGAGCCGCTCCGGGGCGATGTCGTGCAGGACCACCTCCCGCAGTCCGAGCGAGCGCTCGCGCTCGATGAACCCGTCCAGCAGTTCCGGGGTGTACGACGACCCCCCGCCGATGACCGCGACCTTCATGAGGACCTTCCTCACCCACTCCCGGCGGTCCGTCCGCCTCCCGCCCGTCCCCCCGGCGGGGCGGCGTCCGGGCGACGCCCCCGGATTATGTCACGGCGGGCCGGCCGGGTCCACGGGCCACGATGCACCGTCCCAATCTCGGTAGAAAGACGGAGCACCTTGATTTGTCGCGGTCTCGTGCCAGCCGCGACTTGCCCCCCCATCTATCGGCTGTGCCACCGGCACAGCCT